>VEQI01000417.1 GCA_018883305.1 Limnohabitans sp.
AGCACTGGCCGTTCAAGAGCAGGCCAAGCGCCGCGTCACGGAAGCGGAAATCGAGCTCTTCAAAATGCAGGCCATGGTCGACAAAGACCTCAAGGCCGTGGCAGCGTATCAAAAGAAGCAGGAGCAACGCCAACTGGATGCCCTGGGCATCACCCAGTTCAACCTCAAGAACGGATCCAGCCCAGCTCCAGCCAGTGGCAGTAGCGTGGTTTGAAGCACCAGGGGATGAATTGCACGGCAGTGCCGTTGGGAAACACCACGCCGGTGCAGTGATCCTGCCAGATGCCTTCGGCGTCGACACCTTGCAGCAGTTGCTGACCCAGCGCATCCAGCGAGGTCAGACGGCGATTCACCCGGTAATGCACACCGCCTTCAGGGGGTGATTCTGCGCGCTCGGCGGATTGACACAAGGGCATCACCGCCGCAGGCAAGTCATGGGCGATGGGACCTGACAGCAGGTCATGCACGCTGCCCCAGGCGCGTCCCAGCAGCCAGTGCTGCAGTTGCCCCAGTTGACGCTCCAGTGCCGCTTCATCATCCAGCCGGTAGCGCAATTGCCCCAGTACGTTGTCAAACCATACAAACGCTTGCGGAAATTCACGCAGCAAGCCAGGCAGGCCAGCAATGCCGTCTTGGCGGTGAAACTGCCACTGTACGCCGGCCCGTTTCAGGGCGGGGCCATGGCGGCGCCCAAACAACCAGGGCGCGAGGGGATCAATGTCGATCACATCCACGCGCTCAAAGCAACTCAGCCAGGCGGTGGACATCATCCAGCCGGCGCTGCCGCCAATCAGCAGCAACTGGCGTTGCGTGGGCTGCACCCGTGCCAGCGCCCGATCAATGGCTTCCTGTGTGCCGCGCCAGCGTTGTTGCGAGGTGGCAGCATGCAAGTGCCAATTCAGCCCACCCGTGCCACCGGCACGCCAGGCATCGCGCAGCCACGCGCTCATGCGTCCCATGGGGTTGCGATCACCCATCACACACGGTCCAAGCCATTTTGGCCAGCACGGTGTCGGGCGGAATGGGTTGCCATTCCTGGATGACGCCTTCGCTGGAGATCACGTCACCCGAGCCACGCGTGCCTGCATGGTAAGACAGCGACAAGGCCTTGAACTGGTGGGTCTTGCACTGGATGTGCATGAGCGTGCGGGTGGAGCGGTAGGTGGGGCCGCTGGACTTTTGTCGAGGCTGTCGGTAATCCAACATGGTCCAGACCTTGCGTGAGTCACCTTCCCGAGTCACATGGCTGCGGTCGATGTAGAACGTGCCCTGGTCAAACAAGCCCAGTGCAAACCAGTCCGTGGCGCGGGCTGATGTCAGTGAGAGCCCCAAAGCCGCCCAGACCAGCCCGCGCATGGCTGAGCGCATGATCGATAATTTCATGAGACAAGCCCTTGGCGAGGAAATGCAATCCCTGCATTGTCCACGACATCGGGCGCAACAAGCGTTGAGGTGATGGATGGCAGCAATGGATTGGCCCCGGTTTGTGCTCAGCACGGTGTTTGTGCTGGGTTTGATGGCGGCGTTGCTGTGGTGGCTCAAACGCCGGCAATCACCCTGGAGCACCCAGGCTCAGGGGCGGCGCATCCAGATATTGGAGACCCAGCCGTTGGGACTTAAGCATAAAATGATGCTTGTGCAAGTGGATCAACAGATGGTGCTGGTGTCCGCCAACGCCCACGACATTCGAACCCTACACGCCTGGCCTTGCGCAACCAACGGCCCGGAGGGTCTACCCACCCCTGCGCCCAGCGCGGTTGCGGCGGCTTCCTTGTCAGAATTTATCGCCGGAGGGCGTTCTTCATGATGCGTCATCTGCGATGGCTGGGCCTGGCCCTGGCGCTGGTGTGGCTGCTGATGCCTGCGTTTTCATGGGCGCAAGGCCTGCCCATGGTGAATGTCTCCAGTGGCAAGGGCGGTCAGCAATACAGCCTGACCTTGCAGTTGCTGGCGTTGATGACAACGCTCACGCTGTTGCCCTCCATGTTGCTGATGATGACCTCCTTTGTGCGCATCATCATCGTGCTCTCGCTGCTGCGTCAGGCCTTGGGCACGGCACAGACCCCACCCAACACCGTGCTGGTGGGGCTGGCCCTGTTTCTCACGCTGTTCATCATGTCGCCAGTGTTTGACGACATTTACCGCAATGCCATCGCGCCCTACATGAACGGCTCGATGGCCTTTGAAAAAGCCGTGGCCCAGGCCGAAGGACCGATCCGCAGCTTCATGATGAACCAAACCCGTGAAGATGACATCGCCATGTTCATGCAGATCGCGCAGAAGAAAGAGATTGCCAGCGCAGCCGATGTGCCCTTCACCACACTGATGCCGGCCTTCCTCACCTCCGAACTCAAGAGCGCATTCACCATTGGTTTCATGATCTACATCCCCTTTGTGGTGATCGACATGATCGTGGCCAGTGTGCTGATGTCCATGGGCATGATGATGCTCTCGCCCATGATCATCTCCATGCCCTTCAAATTGATGCTGTTCGTGCTGGTGGAC
>VEQI01000077.1 GCA_018883305.1 Limnohabitans sp.
CTTCAGCCGCAAGGGGGCGGTCATCGCGAATATTCGCCCCAGTGGTGACCCCTACCTGATGGAAGATTTCTATTACGCTGGCGGCATGAAGGGCTTGATGAGCCGCCTGCGCGACGGTGGCCTGCTGCACCTGGATGCACTCACTGTGACCGGCAAAACCACGGGCGAGAACCTGGAGGGTGCCGAGGTCTACAACGACGACGTGATCCGCCCGCTGGACAAACCCATCTACCAGGAGGGCGCGCTGGCCGTGTTGCGTGGCAACCTGGCACCCGACGGCTGCGTCATCAAGCCCAGCGCCTGCAGCGCCAAGTACCAGCAGCACACCGGCCCGGCCATGGTGTTCGACGACTACCCCAGCCTCAAAAAAGCCATCGACGACCCAGACCTGGATGTCACGGAAGACCACGTCATCATCCTGCGTAACGCCGGCCCGCAAGGCGGTCCCGGCATGCCTGAGTGGGGCATGGTGCCTATTCCCACCAAGCTGGTGAAGCAAGGCGTGCGCGACATGCTGCGCATCAGCGATGCGCGCATGAGTGGCACGAGCTACGGCGCCTGCGTGCTGCACGTCTCACCCGAGTCGTACATCGGCGGCCCGTTGGCCCTGGTGCAAAACGGCGACATGGTCACCATCGACATTCCGGCGCGCAGCATCCACATGGAAGTGTCGGACGAAGAACTTGCACGCCGCAAGGCCGCTTGGAAGCCACTGCCCAAGCGCTTTGAGCGCGGCTATGGCCACATGTTCAGCCAGCACATCATGCAAGCGCACGAAGGCTGCGACTTCGATTACCTGGAAACCAGTTTTGGTGCGCCCGTGAGCGAGCCGGTCATTTTCTGAATTTGAAAGATTCCCTCATGGCACTCCAATCCACCACCCGCGACCAACTGATGAAGGTCAGCACCGCCACCCTGTGCACCGCCTTGTTCAAACGCGGCCTTCGCAATCAGTTCATCCAGGACGTGCGCCCGCTCAACGGCAACCTGCCCAACATGGTGGGTGAGGCGTTCACGCTGCGCTACATCCCCGCGCGTGAAGACCTCAACACCATCAGTGTGTTTCAGGACCGCAACCATCCCCAGCGTGTGGCGGTGGAGCAATGCCCACCCGGTGCCGTGATGGTGTTTGACAGCCGCAAGAATGCGCGCGCGGCCTCGGCCGGCTCCATCCTGATCACGCGCCTCCAAGTGCGAGGCTGCGCAGGCGTGGTGACCGATGGCGGCTTTCGCGACTCACCCGAGATTGCCGAGATGGCATTCCCGGCTTATCACAACCGTCCCTCGGCCCCCACCAATCTCACCCTGCACCAGGCGCTGGACATCAATGTACCCATTGGTTGCGGCGACGTGGCCGTGTTTCCGGGCGATGTGATGGTGGGCGACCGTGAAGGCGTGATCGTGATTCCGGCGCACTTGGCCGACGAGATCGCCCAAGAAGCCACCGAGATGACCGCCTTCGAGGATTTCGTCACCGAAAAAGTGCAGGAAGGTCGTAGCATTCTGGGCCTGTACCCGCCCACCGAAGAGCAATCCAAACTGGACTTCGAGGCCTGGCGCAAAGCCAAGGGGCGCTGATGACCTCGCTAGCCGACATCCGCAAAAGCTACGAACGCGCCGAACTGGATGAGTCGGCATCGCACGCTGATCCGTTCAAGCAGTTTCAACAATGGCTGGACGAGGCCATCCAATCGCAGATCCCGGAAGCCACCGCCATGACCGTGGCCACCGTCGGCCCAGACCTGCGTCCCAGCACGCGGGTGGTGTTACTGAAGGGCTGCGACGCGAGCGGCCTGGTGTGGTTCACCAACTACGACAGTCGCAAGGGCCAAGAGTTGGCAGGCAATCCCTTTGCAGCGCTGCAGTTCCATTGGGTCGAACTGGAGCGGGTGGTACGAATCGAAGGCCGTGTGGAGAAAGTCAGCGATGCTGACAGCGACGCTTACTACCGCAGCCGTCCGCTGGATTCACGCATTGGCGCCTGGGCCAGCCCGCAAAGCCAGGTCATCACCTCACGCGCCGTGCTGGTGGCCAATGCGGCCAAGTACGGCGCCCAGTTTTTGCTCCAACCCCCTCGCCCTGCACATTGGGGGGGCTACCGGCTGGTGCCGGATCGCTGGGAGTTCTGGCAAGGCCGCAAGAGCCGCCTGCATGACCGGCTGCGCTATCGGCTGGAGGACGCGGGCACACCGGCCCAATGGGTGCGTGAACGGTTGGCCCCCTGAAGTCAGCGCAACCAGTGTGAAAACGATTTCTCCAGTTTGAGCACTTTGGGCGCCACCACATAGGCGCAGTAGCCCTGGTGGGGATGGTGCTCAAAATAGTCCTGATGGTAGGCCTCGGCGGCTGAATACATGGACAAGGGCTGCACCTCGGTCACGATGGGCGCGTGAAACACGCCGGCCTGCGTCAGCGCTGCGATGTAGTCGCGCGCCACCACGGCATCATGGTCCGACTCGGTGTAGATGCCACTGCGGTATTGGGTGCCCACGTCGTTGCCCTGACGGTTCAACGTGGTGGGGTCGTGCACCGTGAAGAAAATTTCCAGCAAGCTGCGCAGATCAATCACGCTGTCTTCATAGCGCAAGCGAACCACTTCCACATGCCCGGTCTGACCGGTACAGACCTGTTCGTAGGTGGGCCGAGGAACCTGGCCATTGCAGTAACCGGACTCCACATCCAGCACACCCCGCACGCGCACAAAAACCGCTTCCGTGCACCAGAAGCAACCGCCACCCAACGTGATTGTTTGTTCAGCCATGCGGGCATCTTAATCCGCGCTGAAATCTCTTTCGCATCGGTTGGGCATCGGCTTGACGGGGTTGGCTGTGCATCGTACATTAATAACCAATCAGTCATTAATATGTCCAACCTCCCCTCTATCTCCACAGATCGCGTGCCTACGGCGCGTCGGGAACGGCGCAAAGAAGCTCGTCCTGGCGAACTGATTCAGGCCGCGCTGGACTTGTTTGTGGAAAAGGGTTTTTCTGCCACGCGCTCGGAAGAAGTGGCTGCCCGCGCCGGTGTTTCCAAAGGCACGCTGTTCCTTTATTTTCAGACCAAGGAAGACCTGTTTCGCGAGGTGATTCGCACCCGCCTGGCCGACCATTTTCTGGCCTGGGAACAAGAGTTCGAAGTCTTTCAGGGCAGCACCGAGGATATGCTGCGCACCGGACTGCACACCTGGTGGGACCGCATCGGCAACACGCCCGCCGGCGGACTGACCAAACTGGTGCTGAGTGAATCGCACCATTTCCCGGAAATCGCGTCCTACTATCAAAGCTCGGTGGTTCAACCGGGACGGGCGTTGCTGGCGCGCATCCTCATGCGTGGCATTGAGCGCGGTGAATTCCGTGCGGTGGACGTGCCTCAGGCCGTGATGAGCCTGGTGAGCGCCATGGTGTTTGTGATGACCTGGCGCCACACCATCGTTGCTTGTAGCGGGCCGCACGCCACTGACTTCGATCCATTGTCCTTCCTGATGTCCCATGTTGACCTGATAGTGCACGGACTTCAGGCCCATCCCTCACGCTCGGCGCCGTTGCATGGCTGAACGCCGGCACGGCCTTGTTTGCACTGACCCATGAAACTCTCACGCACATTTTGGTGGATGGCCCTGACCCTGCTGGTGCTGCTGGGCCTGCTGCTTGTCTCGCAGTGGCGCAAGCAAGCGTCCACACCCAAGTCCTTGCCCACGGCCACCGAACCGCAGCACATCGAAATTGCCCGCACCGATGTCATTCCCCTGGAAAAGCGGCGCCTGCAACATGGTTTGCCCGTCTCAGGCACCCTGCGCGCTGTGCAAACGGCGGTGGTCAAGGCTCGGGTGGCGGGCGAGTTGATGGACCTGCAGGTGCGCGAGGGCGATGCTGTGCAAGCCGGTCAGGTGCTGGCACGCATCGACCCCACGGAGTACCAGCGCCGGTTGCGTCAGGCCGAAGAACAAGCCGAGGCCGCACGCACACAAATCGACATTGCACAACGTCAGTTTGACAACAACCGGGCGCTGGTGGATCAGGGCTTCATCTCCAAGACCGCACTGGACACATCTCTGTCCACTTTGCAATCCGCACAAGCCACATATCGGGCTGCCCAGGCAGGTGCTGAAGTGGCGCGCAAGTCGCTGGATGATGCCGTGCTCAAAGCGCCCTTTGCCGGCGTGATCTCCGCGCGACTGGCACAACCCGGTGAACGAGTGGCCATCGACGCGCGAGTGGTTGAACTGGTCAACCTCGGCACGTTGGAACTGGAAGCCACACTGAGTGCGGCAGACTCTTTGAGCGTGCGCCCCGGACAAACCGCCCGACTGCAGATCGAAGGCCGCCCCGAGACTCTGTCAGCCCGGGTGCAACGCATCAACCCCAGCGCACAAGTGGGCAGCCGCAGCGTGCTGGTGTATTTGCAATTGCAGGGTGAGCCCGGCTTGCGACAAGGCCTGTTCGCCCAAGGGGTGATTGGCACCGATGTGCGTGAGGTACTGGCCGTGCCCCTGAGCAGCGTGCGCACGGATCGCGCCCAGCCCTATGTCCAGGTGGTCCTGAACAACCAGGTGGCGCACCGCCCGGTTCAGCCCGGCCTGCGAGGCGCTCGCGTGGATCAACCGCAGGCGGAGACCTGGGTTGAAATTGGCGGACTGGACCCAGGCGTTCAGGTGCTGGCGGGTGCGCTTGGACCACTGCGCGAAGGCGTGTCCGTGCAGTTCACGCAGGCCCGCTGACACCATGTGGTTCACTCGGATCAGCCTGCGCAACCCGGTGTTTGCCACCATGGTGATGTGTGCCTTCGTGGTGCTGGGGTTCTTCTCGTATCAACGACTGCAGATCGATCAGTTTCCCAACATCGATTTCCCGGTAGTGGTGATCACCACAGAATACCCGGGCGCCTCGCCCGAGATCGTGGAGACCGAGGTCAGCAAAAAAATCGAGGAAGGTGTCAATTCCATCGCGGGCATCAACAGCCTGACCTCGCGCAGTTACGAAGGGCAATCGGTGGTGGTGGTGGAGTTTCAACTCCACATCAATGGTCGCAAGGCCGCCGACGATGTGCGCGAAAAAGTGGGGATCGTCCGTCCCAACCTGCGCACCGAGGTGAAGGAGCCGCGCATCCTGCGATTTGATCCTTCCAGCCGAGCCATTTGGTCGCTGGCCGTGCTGCCGGATGCTGCCACCGCCAAAGGCACCGTGCCTTCTGCTGTGGAGCTCACCAACTGGGCGGATCAGGTGCTCAAAAAGCGCATGGAGAACGTGCGGGGAGTGGGTTCGGTGACGCTGGTGGGCGGCACCAAGCGAGAGATCAACCTGTACCTGAACCCGCAGGCCATGGAAGCCCTGGGCGTGAGCTCGGACCAGGTGGTGAATGCTGTTCGCACAGAAAACCAGGATGTGCCCGTCGGGGCCCTGCGCTCGCTGACTCAGGATCGGGTGATTCAGGTCCAGGCGCGCATGCAGCGACCCGAGGACTTTGGCAACATCATCGTCGCGCGGCGTGGCACCAGCGTGATTCGACTGTCTCAAGTGGCCACCGTCAGTGATGGCCCCCAGGAAGTGGAGAGCCTGGCGCTTTACAACGGTGAACGCACCCTCTTGTTGTCGGTGCAAAAGGCGCAAGACGAGAACACCATTGATGTGATCGATGGTTTGAACCGTTTGCTGGGCGAGATGCGCGCACAACTGCCACCAGGCCTGCGCCTGGAGCCCATCTACGATGGCTCGCGCATGGTGCGCGTGTCTGTCAACAATGTGCGCCGCACGCTGATTGAAGGTGCAGCACTGACGGTGCTGATCGTGTTCCTGTTTCTCAACTCCTGGCGATCCACCGTGATCACCGGGCTCACGCTGCCCATCGCCATCATCGGCACCTTCTTGTTCATGTACATCTTCGGCTTCACCATCAATATGGTGACGCTGATGGCACTCTCCTTGTGCGTGGGCTTGCTGATTGATGATGCCATCGTGGTCCGAGAAAATATCGTGCGGCATGTGCAGATGGGCAAGTCCTCCTATCAGGCGGCGATGGACGGCACGCAGGAGATTGGCCTGGCCGTGCTGGCCACCACCTTCTCCATCGTGGCGGTGTTTTTGCCCATTGGCTTCATGCAAGGCATCATCGGCAAGTTCTTCCATGAGTTTGGCATCACCATCGTGGCTGCGGTGCTGATCTCCATGTTCGTGAGTTTCACGCTGGACCCCATGCTCTCCAGCGTGTGGCATGACCCCAGCATTCATCGCGATCACACCCGTCCTGGTCAGAGCCGCTACGACCGCACCCTGGGCCGCCTCACTGCCTGGTTTGAACAAGCCACACATCGCTTGTCACAGGTCTACCAGCGGGTGCTGCGCTGGGCCTTGCGTCATCCGCTGGCCACCCTGATCCTGGCGGCCACCACCTTTGTGACCAGCATCGCGATGGTGCCATTGCTGGGCACCGAATTTGTTCCCAAAGCAGATTACTCCGAGACCTACATCAACTTCAACACGCCCATGGGCGCGTCACTGGAGGCCACCGAAGCCAAGGCGCGCCAGGTGGTGGACATCGTGCGCGAGTCACCCGAGGTGCGCTACACCCTGGCCACGCTCAATACGGGCAACGCCAATGGCAAAAGCTACGCCAGCATCTACATCCGGCTGGTGGATAGACAGCAACGCCAGCGCAGCATGGACGATTTGTCCGTGCAATGGCGGGCACGGCTGGCCCAGGTCCCTGGGATCAGCGTGACCCATATCGGCCAACTCGATGCGATGGGAGGCAACAAGCAGATCGAGTTTTCCATCATGGGTCCCGACCTCACCGAGCTGGAACGCCTGAACCGCCAGATCGTGGCGCAATTGCGCCAGGTGCCAGGCGCGGTGGATGTGGACTCCACCCTCAAGCCTGACAAACCCACCTTCCGGGTGGAGGTGCAACGCGAGGCTGCGGCAGACCTGGGGCTCAATGTGGGCAACCTCGGCACCCAGCTGCGCAACCTGGTGGCCGGGCAAACCGTCGGGAACTGGCGTGCGGCCGATGACCAGACCTACGATGTCAATGTCCGGCTGGCCCCCTCTGCTCGTAACACCCCCGAGGACCTGGAGCGCTTGCCCTTCCCCGTCAGCAACGCCTCCGATGGGGCCAGCCGGGTGGTGAAGCTGCACCAGGTGGCCCGCGTGACCGAGAGCACTGGCCCCAATCAGATCAACCGGCGTGACCTGATGCGCGAGATCACCATCAGCGCCAACGCCCTGGGGCGCTCCACCGGGGAAATTTCCAACGACATCCGAGGCATCATGTCGACACTGAACCTACCGCCAGGCTATCGGTTCCAGTTTGGCGGCTCCACCAAGAACATGCAGGAATCCTTTGGCTATGCCGTATCGGCCCTGGCGCTGGCCATCATCTTCATTTACATGATTCTGGCCAGCCAGTTCAAGAGCTTCTTGCAACCCCTGGCGCTGATGACCTCGCTGCCGCTGACCCTGATCGGCGTGGTGCTGGCCCTGATGGTGTTTGGCTCGACACTGTCGATGTTCTCCGTGATTGGCGTGGTCATGCTCATGGGCCTGGTGACCAAGAACGCCATTTTGCTGGTGGACTTCGCCATTCGCGCACGCGAGGGACGCATGGCGCCCGATGGCCAGCCTGAGCCGGGTCTGCCACGTGACGAAGCCCTGCTGCTGGCGGCACGTGTGCGGTTGCGTCCCATCCTGATGACCACCCTGGCCATGATTTTCGGCATGGTGCCGTTGGCCTTCGCCCTGACCGAAGGCTCGGAGCAACGCGCCCCCATGGGCCAGGCTGTCATCGGTGGCGTCATCACGTCCTCCCTCCTGACCCTGGTGGTGGTGCCCGTGGTGTACTGTTACCTGGACGATCTGGCCTGCTGGTTCAAGCGCCGCTTCCTGGGCCGCTCAGCGTCAGACACCGGGCAGGTTCGCCCCTAAAATCCCTGTTTGTCTTCAACCCGTTGCCAAAGTGATTGCCATGAATTTCGAACAAGCCCGCTTCAAGATGGTCGAGCAGCAAATCCGCCCCTGGAAAGTGCTGGATCCCCAGGTGCTGGCCATCCTGGGCAGTGTCCCGCGCGAGCTGTTCACCCCCGAGCAATACCAGTTCATGGCGTACGTGGACGAGGAAATCCCCTTGCCTGGCGGTCATGTCATGCTCCCGCCCCGAATCGATGCCCGTCTGATGCACGACCTGGAACTCCAGGGCACGGAATCCGTACTGGAAATCGGGACGGGCAGTGGCTACCGTACGGCCTTGCTGGCACGCCGTGCTCGTGAGGTCTTGAGTTTGGAAATCGACGCCGCGCAGGCTGACGCAGCCCGCCGACACCTGCAGGCGGCTGGCATCCACAACGCCCGCGTGATCCAGGGTGATGGGGCCAAATCCCCCGTGCAAGGCGGCCCGTTCGACGCCATCGTGCTGGGCGGCTCGGTCTCTGAAGTCCCTCAGAGCCTTCTGGACCAGCTCAAGGTGGGGGGTCGCCTGATTGCCATCGTGGGCGAAGATCCCGTGATGCAGGCCACGCTGTTCGTCCGCACGGGCGAGCGTCAATTCACCAGCACCGCCCTCTGGGACACCTCTGTTCCGGCTTTGCAGAACTTTGCACGTCCGGCACGCTTTAGCTTTTAACCCCCATGTTGAATCAGATCACGCCCGCGCAGCTCAGCGCATGGGGCGAGCAGCAGGCCGCTGCTGGCGCCCTCCTTGTATTGGATGTGCGCGAGCCCTGGGAGGTTCAGACCGCCAGCGTCAAGCCAGCCGGGTTCGAGTTGCTGACCATTCCCATGTCCTTGATCCCTGCACGGCTCAACGAGCTTGACCGCACCCGTCCGGTGGCCTGTTTGTGCCATCATGGTGGACGCAGCATGCAGGTGGCGTCGTTCCTGGTCCAACAGGGTTTCGAGCGCGTCGCCAATATCGCAGGCGGCATCCATGCCTGGTCTGCCCAGGTGGATCCTTCGATCCCGTGTTATTGATCCCACCGCGCTCTTGAGCTTGGCTTTCAGAAAGTTGTCTTCATGAAGTTGTTTCGCCTTGGTCTGCTCAGCGCCAGTGTTGCGCTGACGCTTCTCCCAGTCGCCCATGCCCAGAGCCTCACCCAGCTCTACGAGATGGCGCGAAACTACGATGCCAGCTACCAATCGGCCCGCTCGCTTTACAAGGCCAATGTCTCCAAGGCAGATCAAGCCACCGCGCAGCTCCTCCCCACCGTTAACCTGGGAACCACCACCACCCGTTCGCAAACAGATTTTCGTGGTGACATCCCGGCCCTGGACGGCCCCGCTTACAAGCGTTGGTACCTCACCAACAACGCCACACTCACAGCGGTTCAGCCTTTGTATCGGCCGGCCAACATGGCGGTGTATCTGCAGTCCTCCAAGATCCAGGGCCAGGCCATGGCGCAGCTGGTCACCGCAGAGCAAGACCTGATGGTGCGGGTCAGCCAGGCCTATTTCGACGTGCTGGCCAGTCAGGACAGCCTGGCGTTTGTCCAGGCGCAAAAAGTGGCCGTGGCCGAGCAACTGGCCTCCGCCAAGCGTAATTTCGAGGTGGGCACGGCCACCATCACGGATACCCGTGAAGCCCAGGCGCGGTATGACCTGGTGCTGGCTCAGGAAATCGCCGCCGAAAACGATCTTCGCGTGAAACGTCTGGCGCTTGACACGCTGGTGGGCAGTCGCAATGCCATGCCCAAGCCCTTGCTGAAGTCCGCAGAACTGAAACCCAACCTGCCCGATAACCCGGACACCTGGGTGAACGAATCCAGCACCAATCACCCCAGCATTCTCAACGCCCGATTGGGGTTGGACATCGCCCGACTGGAAATTGAGCGGGCCAGGGCCGGCCATAAACCCACCATCGACCTGCAAGGCACCTATTCAGGCACCCGAAACCTGGGGGGCACGTCCATTTCCGGCTCGGGCAGCGCCAACTCCCATGTGGTCTCCCCTTCCCTGCAAGTGCTGATGACCGTCCCGCTGTTTGCCGGCTTCGCCACCGAGAATCGATACAAAGAAACGGTTTCCCTGGAAGACAAGGCTCGACACGACCTGGAGGCCGCCGAACGTAACGTGGCTCAAGCCACACGTGCCGCCTACTTTGGCGTGGTCTCTGGCATTGGTCAGGTCAAGGCACTGGAAGCAGCCGAATCGTCCAGCCAAGTGGCCTTGGACGCCAACAAGCTGGGCTACTCCGTGGGGGTTCGCATCAACATCGATGTGCTGAACTCGCAAAGCCAGTTGTTTCAGACCAAGCGCGATCTGGCCAAGGCCCGTTACGATGTTTTGGTGGGCGGCCTGAAATTGCGCCAAGACAATGGCACGCTGAAAATCGAAGACCTGCAGTCGGTCAACGCCTTGCTGGCGACATGATCATGGCGCTTTGAGCGTCAGCCACGCACGCAGTGCTTCGACACTGCGTTGTGCGGCGCCCCGGTGGCTGCGGGCAAACCGCTCAGAGTCAAGGACACGGTCCTCTGAGCCCTCCTTGTCCTCTGTCCAATGCAATGCTGTTGCAATCGCTTGGGTCATGTCTTCCACGCGTTGCGCGGCGCCGGCTTGCAAAGCCCCTTTTGCCGCCTCCATGAAATTGAAAGTGTGTGGCCCCATGATGACGGGGCAAGCACAGGCCGCTGCCTCGATGAGGTTCTGTCCACCCAATTTTTCAAAGCTCCCACCCAGCAAAGCCACATCTGCCAAGCCGAAGTAATACGGCATCTCGCCCAAAGTGTCGCCCAACCAAACGGTTTGAGAGTTGTCCTGAGCGGCCATCGGCCACGGGGCATCGGCGAGCTGACTTCGTCGCACCACTTGCCAGCCTTCTTTGGCCAGCAGCGCAGCCACTTCCTCGAACCGCTGTGGATGCCTGGGCACCACCAACTACTGGAGGCGCTCTGTGGCTTCAGGCTTGGCCCGCAGGGCTTGCAGCAACAGGGCTTCCTCACCTTCGCGTGAGCTGGCCAACCGGGCCACAGGCCGTGCCATCGCCTCACGCGCGGTCTGGCCTGCCT
>VEQI01000078.1 GCA_018883305.1 Limnohabitans sp.
AGGTTACCCCACCGACCTCATTGCCCGGTGCTCACTCGACCCCGCCACCCGTGTGTACCTGTGTGGTCCTCCGCCCATGGTGGAGGCAGGACGCAAAGCGGTGCAAGCCGCTGGCTTGAACGCCGCGGATGTGCTGTGCGAACGATTTACCTGAACGATTCCAGAGGATGCCATGATTCCCATCACCCCCGTCTCCCGTTACAACGCCATGGTCAACCTGCGGCAGGGCAAGATCAGCCGGGAAATTTTTTCCAGTCGCGAGATCTATGAAGAAGAGTTGGAAAAAGTGTTCACGCGTGCCTGGCTGTTTGTGGGGCACGAGAGCCAGATCCCCAACCCGGGCGATTTCTTCGCTTCTCGCATGGGCGGTGAATCGGTCATTTTGGCGCGTGACAAAAAGAAAAAAGTCCACGTCTTTCTGAATTCCTGCCGACACCGTGGCATGAAGGTTTGCCAGTACGACCATGGCAACACTCAGTTGTTTACTTGTCCGTATCACAGCTGGAGCTACACCACCGACGGCAAGCTGTTTGGTGTGCCGCAGTTCAAGAGCCTCTATGAGGGGTGCATGGATAAAGATGAATGGTCACTCATTGAAGTGCCCAAGATGGAGGTGTACAAGGGCACGGTCTGGGCCACCTGGGACAAGGACGCGCCCGATCTGATGACTTATCTGGGTGACGCGCGCGCGCACCTGGACCTGGCGCTGGACTGCCGCGATGGCCGCGAAGGTGGCTCTGAAGTGCTGGTGGGTGTGCACAAGTGGATCATTCCTTGCAATTGGAAATTTGCAGCTGAAAATTTTTTAGGCGACACCTATCACAACGTCAGCCATCGGTCGGTGGATTTGATCGGCATTGGCCCCAGCGCCGAAGCGGGTGTGAAGGGGCGGCGTGACAATGAAATGGACAAGGCGCAGCACGTTTGGGTCAACTTCCCGGCAGGCCATGGCGTGCACAGCGCCATCATGCCCGAAGGCTGGGAGTACACCAACACCTACCAGAACAACCCTATCGTGGCAGAGTACTTCCAGCATTGCCATGAAGAGCGTCGCCGCCGTCTGGGGGAAGACCGTTACCGCCTGGTGCCGTTTGTGGGCACCATCTATCCGAATGTGTCCTTTCATGGCAACCAGCCGCGCAACCTGTGTGTTTGGCACCCGCATGGACCCGAGTCCACCGAGGCCTGGCGTTTCTTTCTGGTGGACGCTGATGCACCGCAGGAGGTCAAGGATTTTTTGCGAACTTACTACATGCGCTACTCCGGCCCAGCGGGCATGACCGAACAGGACGACATGGAAAACTGGAACTACGCCACCGCTGGCAGTCGCGGCGTGATTGCCAAACGCTATCCCTACAACTACCAGCAGTCCATGGGCAAGGTACACACGGATGGCCCCGTGGCTGGCAATGTGAGTCTTCAAGTGAGCGAGGAAAACCCGCGTCAGTTCTATCGACGCTGGCGCGACTACATGAACGGCGCAGCGTGGGACACGCTGTTGGGACACCATGACGCGGGCCCCGCGAGTTTTGCCGAATGACCGCCATGAAAACCGTCATTGTCAGCGGCGGCACCTTTGGTCTGGGGCAGTCCATCACGGTGGCGTTGGCGCAGCGGGGTTACCACGTGGTGGCCTTTGGCCTGATGCAACCCCAGGTGTCCAGCACCGCCCAGGGCGCGGAGGCCTTGCGTGCTGAACTGGCACAGCATGGCTGCCGTGCGGACATCCTGGAAGCCGATGTGTCGAACGCGCAGGACGTGCAACGCGTCGTGGAACACGCCTTGTCCAGACAGGGTGCCATTCATGGCCTGGTGAACAACGCGGCCATCGGACCACTGGGGACTGTGCTCGATACCGACGAAGCCTTGTTCGAGCGTATTCTGGACGTCAACCTCAAGGGCACCTATCTGGCCAGTCGCGCCGTGTTGCCTCACATGATTCGTGCGGGGGGCGGCGCCATCGTCAACATTGGGTCGGGTGCCGGGTACGGCAAGCCCAATATGGCGGCCTATAGCGCCAGCAAAGCCGGGATCATGGGCTTATCCATGGCCATGGCCTATGACCACTTTCACGACCACGTGCGTGTCAATGTCGCCATTCCTGGCGGCGGGGGCATTGTCTCCGGCATGAGCGTGGGGCGCATGGGCGGCGATGTCCAGGCCTTCCAGAGCAAGCCGGCCCAGGGCACCGTGGCAGGGCGTCCTGCCACAGGACAGGACTTGGCCAGGGCCGTGGCGTTTTTGCTGTCCGATGAAGCCGAGGCGATCACCGGCACCGTGATCGATGTGGGCTGTTTTGCACACCAGGGCGGGCCATTGGGGCCCAAGCCTTTCAAGGAGCACGTATGACTGAAGCTGTTGCCACCCCTGCGTTGAAGCCGCCGCGCCTGGCGCGCGACGCCCGCTACTACGACATCAAGCGTGAGATCGAGGAGTTTCTTTACGACGAGGCACACCTGCTGGATGAGCGTGATTTCAAAACCTGGATCGACACCCTGGCAGAAGATCTGCGCTATTTCATGCCGATGGAGTTCAACGTCAAATTTGGCGAACACGCCAGCCGTGAATTCACCACCCGCGATGCGCAGATGAGCTGGTTCAATGAGGGCAAGTGGACGTTGAACAAGCGTGTCGAGCAAATTCTCACAGGCGTGCACTGGGCGGAAGAGCCGCTCTCCCGTGTGTGCCGCATGGTCAGCAATGTGCAATTGTCTGCCATTCAGAACAACCCGGCCGGTGAGCTGGAAGTGGACGTCAACAGCCGTTTTCTGATCTACCAGAACCGTTGCGAATACGAGCAATACTTCTTTGTGGGCGACCGTTTTGATCGCATCCGTCGCACCGCAGACGGTTGGCGCTTGGCTCAACGTGAGATACGCTTGCATCAAAACGTGTTGCTGGCCAAGAACCTGTCGATCTTTTTCTAGGAGCGATGGATATGTTGAATTTGCTGGATATTCAGCCAGGCCAGGTGATTGAGCTGAAAAACGGGATGCAGGTCGAGGTGCTGGAAAACATCGGTGACGGCATTTGGCTCAAGTGCAAGATGTCCGACGGTGAGGATGAACTGGTCTTTTGCGAAGACATCGCTGGCGTGCAGCCGGCGACTTGACGTAGCCTAGAAGCGCATTGAAACGATGAGGTGATCCATGCAAACCGAAGCTGAGCTGCGACGTGATCTGGCGGATTGTTATCGGCTGTTTGACTGGTTGGGTTGGTCCGAGCTCATCTTCAATCACATCACGGTTCGCTTGCCGGATCGACCCGGTGCCAAGACCGAATACCTGATCAACGCCTTTGGACTGCATTACGCCGAGGTCACCCCCGACAACCTGGTGGCCGTTGATCTGGAAGGAAATGTGCGCGAGGGCACCACAGGGCAAGTCAATCGGGCCGGTTTTGTCATTCACAGCGCCATCCATGCCGCACGTGCCGATGCGCACTGCATCATGCATGTGCACACCACGGCGGGCAGTGCGGTGTCCTGCAAGGAGGAAGGCCTGCGCCACGACAACTTCTACAGCGCCTTGCTGTATGACGACGTGGCCTATCACGATTACGAAGGCGTGACGACCCGGCTGGATGAGCAACCGCGTCTGGTTGCTTCGCTGGGGCAGCGCAACCACCTGATCTTGCGCAACCACGGGTTGTTGGTGGTGGGGCCCAACATTCCAACCGCCTTCAACCGGTTGTGGGTGATGCAGCGTGCCTGTGAAATACAACTGGCCTCGGATGCGGGTGCAGGCCCCAATCGATCCATCCCCGAGGCCACGCTCAAGGGGGTTCCTGCCACGCGCGTGGCCGGCAGCGGCGACATGCACCGTCTGATCTTCGAGACCATGCTGCGCCGCGCAGGTATTCGCGCTTGAGGGCGTGGATGTCATGCCGATCAACGTGTGCGGCAAGAAGCTGTCTCTGCAAAGGGTGTGAGCGGTTCGTCCCTCGGTAGGCATTGCAAATTCAAGTACAGTGTGCGTCATCTACATCGCCTGCTGAGGTATCGAGAAGGAATCAGGAACATGGATGGTTGGATGAGCCACCGCGCGGGCGCTTTGGGCCGCGCAATCTTCAAGCTGGGTCTGTGGGCCCTGGGCTGTTTGTTCATCCTGAACGTTCAGGCGTCAGATGACTGGCCCACGCCGGGCAAAAACGTTCGTCTCATCATCCCGTCACCAGGCGGTTCCGGCACCGGTGACACCATTGGCCGCTTGTTTGCCGAAGAACTCGCCAAGCGTCTGAAGGTGCCCTTTGTGGTGGACAACAAACCGGGTGCCAATGGCAACATCGGGGCTTCCGCCGCAGCTCTGGCGCCCCACGATGGGTATCACTTTTTGTTTTCCTGGGCGGGCACACTGGCCGTCAACCAGGCCATGTACAAGCAGATGGGTTATGACAGTCAGCGCGACTTCACGCCCATTGCCCTGTTGGCCGAAGTGCCCAACATTCTGGTGCTGAACAACGACTTCCAGGTTCGTAGCCTGGCGGATCTCACCCGCTATGCCAAAGCCCATCCTGGCAAGTTGAGCTACGGCTCCACAGGCATTGGCAGCAGCATGCATCTGGCCGGCGAGTTGTATCAGCGTGAGTTCGGCACGGAGATGGTGCATGTGCCGTTCTCCAATCCGGGCAATGCCACCACCAATTTGATCAGTGGCGAGATTCAGTTGATGTTCCAGCTGGTGCCGGGCATCGCTTCCCAAATCAAGGCCGGGCGCGTTCGGGCCATTGGGGTGATGGCGCCGCAACGCTCACCGGCCTTGCCCGATGTGCCCACCATGGTGGAGCTTGGGGCCCCACAACTGATGTCCACCACCTGGTTTGCGCTGCTGGCGCCCAAGGGGACACCGGCAGGTGTGATTCAGCGAATGAACACCGCTGCCAATGAAATTCTGAGCGACCCCGCCGTGCGCAAGCGCCTGGGTGAGATGGGCGCCACGCCATTGGGCGGTTCACCGAAACAACTGGCCGATCACCTCAGTGCCGAGATTGATCGCTGGGGGCGCATCGTGCGTGACGCCAAGATTGAAGTCAAATAATTCATGACCCAAGACGATTCCACCGTCGCACATCAGGCGGCCCATCACACGCTTCAACCCGGAATTGCCCCAGGCTTGGCTGCCTTGGAAGCTCGTTTGGCCTGGGAGCTGGCGGCGCTTCAATTGCCCGCTGCGCGATGGACGCCCGAGCTGACACATCAGGGTCAGCCCGTCGCCGATGTAGTGATCATCGGTGGCGGCATGTCAGGATTGACGCTGGGCGCCGCGTTGCGTCATCGCGGCATGCAGGTCGATATCTATGATGAATCCCCCGAAGGATTCGAAGGACCCTGGGCCACCACGGCACGCATGGAAACCTTGCGTTCCCCCAAGCAACTCACGGGGCCCGCGCTGGGCATTCCCTCCCTGAGTTTTCGGGCCTGGTTTGAGGCGCAGTGGGGAACATCCGCCTGGGAGGCGCTGGACAAGATTCCCAGGTTGCAGTGGATGGATTACCTGCGCTGGTATCGGCAGGTCTTGGAACTGGACGTCCACAACCAACATCGCATCACCGATATCTGGCCGCAGGCCGATGGTCGGGTCAAGCTGCGCATTGAAAATGCGCAAGGTGCCGTGCTGGAGCGTTGGGCGCGTCGTGTGGTGGTGGCCACGGGGCGCGCGGGTCTGGGCGGTGCGTGGGTGCCGGCCTGGGCTCGTCAACTCCCACGCGAGCATTGGGCGCACTCCTCCGACGATAACGATTACCGTGCGCTCAAAGGTCTGCGCGTGGGCGTGGTGGGCGCTGGCGCGTCTGCCATGGACAGCGCGGCCACCGCGTTGGAAGAGGGCGCTGCGAGTGTGCACCTCCTGGTGCGCCGCACCGACATTCCCCGCATCAACAAGGGCAAGGGTGCCGGCAATCCGGGGTTTGTGCACGGTCATGGCCGATTGCCCGATGCGTGGAAATGGCGTGTGCGGCATTACATCAATGTTCAGCAAGTGCCTCCGCCGCGAGGCAGCACACTGCGTGTGTCTCAGCATCCCAACGCCTTTTTTCATTTGGGCTGTGCGGTGCAGGGTGCGCAGGTCCGTGACGGTGCCTTGCAGGTCAGCACCTCGGCAGGCCCCATTGAACTGGACTTTCTCATTTTTGCCACCGGCTTTGTGGTGGATTGGGCGCAGCGTCCCATGTTGCGTCACATGGCCCCGCACGCACGCACCTGGGGCGATCGGTGGCAAGTGGAGCCTGGTCAGGAAGATGCTGAATTGTCGGCGTGCCCGGATCTCGGTGCCAACTTCGAGTTTCAACCCAAGCCCGATCATGCTTGTCCGGGGCTGGACCGCGTTCATTGCTTCAACTACCCGGCAGCCTTGTCGCTGGGTGTGATCACCGGCGATATCCCCGCCATCAGCGAAGGCGCCTTGCGACTGGCCACCACACTGGCGGGCCTGCTCTGGGCAGAAGACATTGAACACCACTTTGAGCGCATGCAGGCCTTTGCGGAACCTGAAGTGTTTGGTGACGAGTGGGTGGCTTCGCCACTGCCAGCGCCATCGACGTGAAGTGTCAGGCCAGGCGCTGCAGCACCTCTTCCACCACCCGTTCCTCGGTGATGCCAAAGTGTCGGTAGAGTGTGTCGGCTGGCCCAGAGGCACCAAAGCCGCTCATGCCGACAAAGCCACCTTGCGGGCCCAGGTATCGGTCCCAGCCCAAACGGACGGCAGCTTCGATGCCCACGCGCACCGTGTTTTCTCCCAGCACCTGGCGCTGATAGGTCGCGTCTTGTTGTTCAAACAATTCCCAGCTGGGCATGGAGACCACAGCGGTGGAGATGCCGCGCTGCGTCAGCGTGTTGCGCGCGGCCAGCGCAATGGCCACCTCGGAGCCGGTGGCCAGCAAGGTCACGCGGCGCGGCCCGTGCTCACCTTCGCGTAACACGTAGGCGCCACGCGCCGAGAGGTTGCCTGGGGTGTGTACATCCCGCACAGCCGGCAGGGCTTGACGCGAACACACCAGTGACACCGGTCCGCTGCGATGGTTCAGCGCAATCTGCCAGCATTCATTCACTTCCACCGCATCGGCCGGACGCAGCACCAGCATGTTGGGCATGGCGCGCAGCGACGCCAGGATTTCCACCGGCTGATGGGTGGGACCGTTCTTGCCAATTCCAATGGAGTCATGGCTGAACACGTACTTGACGGGCAGGCCCATGAGTGCTGCCATGCGCATGGCGCCGCGCTCATAGTCGGAGAACGCCAGATAGGTCACGCTCAAGGGAATGATGCCGCCATGTGCCGCCATGCCGTTGGCCATGGCGCCCATCACATGCTCGCGCACGCCGCAGTGCACGTAGGCACCACCACGGTCGCTGGCATCAAACGCCTGCAGACGACGCTTGTGGCCGGTGGGCGCTTCCAGATCGGCGCAGGCCACCATGCGCTCAGGCAGCAAATCGGTGAACAGATCGTTGATGTCCCCTGAGGTGTTGATGCCGCCCTGCGGCGCTTGCGTGAGGGCTTGGCGCTTGTGGGCGTCCAGCACTTGACGCCAGTTGGCGGGCAGTTCACCACGCATGACACGCTGAAACTCATCGCGCTGTGACGTGGTCAGTTGGGCCACGCGCTGTTGCCAGGCGGCATGTTCCGAGTCATGGCGCTTGCCGATGGTGCGCCAGGCGTTCAGCACGGGCGCGGGCGTTTCAAATTCAGGATGCGGCCATTGCAGGTGTTGACGCATGGCCTGCGCATCTTCCGGGTACAGACGGGCACTGTGACCGCCGCGCTGACCCTGCAGTCGTTCAATGCCCTTGGCGATGACGGTGCGACAAGCAATCACTGAGGGACGGTCTGAGGCCTTGGCTTGCGTCAAAGCCTGGTGCACCGCAGCCAGGTCGTGACCATCGATTTCTTGCACATGCCAGCCTGCCACGCGGAAGCGCTCGGCCACATCTTCGCTGATGGACAGTTGGGTGCTGCCATCGTCGGTGATCTGGTTGTCGTCCCACAGCAGGATCAGCTTTTCCAGGCGCAGATGACCCGCCAGGGCAATCATCTCCTGCCCCATGCCTTCTTGCAGGCAACCATCGCCCACCAAGGCGTAGGTGTGGTGGTTGATCAGATCGGCACCAAAGCGCGTGCGCAAATAGGCTTCAGCGATGGCCATGCCCAAGGCGTTGCCAATGCCCTGACCCAAGGGACCGGTGGTGACCTCCACGCCGTGATGCGGCGCGTACTCGGGATGTCCGGCGCAGTGAGAACCGAACTCGCGAAAGCTTTTGACCTGTTCGATGCCCATCTCCGCATAACCGGTGAGATGCAGCAAGGCATACAGCAGCATGGAACCATGTCCATTGGAGAGCACCACGCGGTCGCGGTCCCACCAGGTGGGGTCTTGCGGGTTGAATCGCAGGTGATTGGCGTACAGGCTGGTGGCAATCTCGGCCATGCCCAATGGCACGCCCTGGTGGCCCTCCTGGGCCTTCACGATGGCGTCCACCGCCAGAAAACGGATAGCGTGGGCAAGTGGTTGCAGGGCGTGCGTGGACATGGTGTGCCTGTGGGGTGGGGGTTGCCGCGATCAGTGAATCAGCATGCCGCCGTTCACATCCAGTGTGACGCCGGTGCAGTATTTGGACAGATCGCTGGCCAGGAACACCACGCAACCCGCCACATCGGCTGGCTCGCCAATGCGACCCAGGGGGATGCCATCCAGAATGGCTTGGCGCTTGTCATCAGGAATCTTGCCCTTGTTGATGTCGGTGGCGATCAGGCCCGGGGTGACACAGTTCACGCGGATGTTGTTGCCGCCGTATTCACGCGCCATGGCACGGGCCAGACCCAGCACGCCAGCCTTCGCGGCCGAGTAGTGCGGGCCACCCAGGATGCCACCGCCACGTTGGGCGGACACCGAGGAAATGCACACGATCGAGCCGCCGTTTTGCGCAATCATCAGGGGCAGCACGGCTTGAGAGGCGTACATGGTGCCGCGCAGGCTCACGTCCAGCACGGCATCGTAGTCGTCGCCCGTGATGTCCAGCGTCTTGCGCGGCTGGGTGATCCCCGCGTTGTTCACCAGAATGTCAATGCGGCCTGCCAGTTGCTTGATCTGGGCCACCGCGGCTTCACAAGACGCTTTGTCCGTCACGTTGGCCACCAGTCCGACATGCTGGGGTCCCAGTTGAGCGGCGGCGACTTCGGGCTTGGCCACGGCCAGATCGAGGATGAACACGCGTGCGCCGTTGGCCGCCATCATGCGGGCAGTGGCAAATCCCAAGCCATTGAGGCCAGCGCCTCCGGTGATGACGGCAACTTTGTCTTTGAGCAACATGGGGGGTCTCCTCGTGTGGGGGGTGAAAACCCAGGATTTTCGAGCCGTCTCCACATGAGTGCAAACGATAAAATATCACTTCAAGATGAAATAAATTCACCATCCAGCATGATTCCTCCCCTCACATCGCTGCTGGCTTTTGAGGCGATTGCTCGTCGGCAAAGCTTTGCACTGGCGGCCTCAGAGTTGCACCTCACCCCGTCGGCCGTCAGTCACCAAATGGCCAAGCTGGAACGTCAGCTCGGCCTCAAGCTGCTGGAGCGTTCCACCAAAGGGGTGGTGCTGACGCCTGCCGGGGTGGATTACCTGCGGCGCATCGCTGGCGCGCTGGCCGCGTTGTCCACCGCCACCCAGGAGGCTCGTCATGCCGGGCAGGGCCATTACCTCTATGTACACGCCAGCCCCAGCTTTGCCAGCCTGTGGCTGATGCCGCGCTTGAGCGACTTTGCTCGCCATCACCCGGATGTCTCGCTGTATGTGTCGGCCTCGCCGCAGCACTCGGACTTTCAACTCGGGCAGATCGACATCGACATTCGTTATGGTGTGCCCAACTGGCAGCATGTGGAAATCGAGCCGCTGGCCACTGAGCTGATTCAACCCATGACGAGTCCGGGCTTTTTGAAATCACATCCGGTACGGCATAAAGCGGATTTGCTGCAACTGCCCCTGATTCAGTCCACGGTCAATCTGGTGCAGTGGAGCGACTGGTTCAACACACAAGGGGTGACCACCCGCCCTGAACGGTACGAATACAGTTTTGACCGCGCCATGATGTCACTCGACGCTGCCGCGCAAGGGCTGGGGGTGGCGCTGGAGAGCAACTTCTTGGCCGAGTCGTATCTCAAGAGCAAGCGCTTGGTGCCGGTTTTTGGTCGAGCGGCGGCGCGAACCATCCAGGCACACTTTGCGGTTTATCCGCAGCGCAACGCCAACCGTCCTGCGGTGATCCGCTTTTTGAAGTGGCTGCATCAGCGGCGTTGAGACGCTGGCACGGCAGGGTCCGATCGGCGGCCTCTTGCGGCAAGCGCATGTAGACCCAGCACCTCAGCAACGCGAGGCTTCCAGCTCTTCGAACAGCCATTCGCGAAACGCCCGGATCTTGGGCAAGTGCGCCTTGGCCTTCAGGTAGGACAAGTGATGACAGACCATGGTGGGACCTTCATCGCCAAAGGGCAACACCAGACGTCCTTCCTGCAATTCACGCTCCACCAGCAATCGACTCTCCAGGCCCACGCCCAACCCGTCCACAGCGGCACTGATGGCCATGAAGGATCGGTCAAAGCGCGGACCGCGATCCAGCTTCAAGCGGGTGCCCGGGTGATCGCGCTGCCAGTCACGCCAGGCATAGAGGTTGACCTCGGAGTGGATCAAGGTCTGCCCCGAGATGTCCGTCGGGCGCCGCAGTTTGTGTTGCTTGGCAAACGTGGGTGCGCACAGCACCACAATCGTTTCAGCCGGCAGGGGCACCACTTCCACGCCAGTTTCGGGCAGCACCAATCCGTATCGGATCGAGAAGTCTGCCTCCTCGGCAATCAGGTTCACCGGTGAAACCGAGGCGTTCAAGCGCACGTCAATGTCGGTATGGGTGGCGCTGAAGCGCGAGAGGCGTCGCATCAGCCACTGTGTGCCCAGGCTGGGCACGGTGTTGATGGTGAGGATGTCGC
>VEQI01000418.1 GCA_018883305.1 Limnohabitans sp.
GTCTATGCACCGCTGGGCATTTTTGTGTTCGTGCTGCTGTTCCCGTTTTACTGGATGGTGATCACCTCGTTCAAGCCGAACAAGGAATTGCTCTCGCGTGACGGCAACCCGTTCTGGGTCATTGAGCCCACCCTGGATCACTTCAAGAAACTGATCTTTGACACCGCCTACCCCGAGTGGCTGTGGAACACGGTGCTGGTGTCCGTGGTGGCCACGTTTGTCTCGCTGGCCTGTTCGGTGTTGGCCGCGTACGCCATTGAACGACTGCGCTTCAAGGGGGCCAAGCAAACCGGTCTGGGCATTTTCCTGGCCTACCTGGTGCCGCCTTCCATCCTGTTCATTCCGCTGGCCACCATCGTGTTCAAGCTGGGGTTGTTCGATACCCGCTGGGCGCTCATCCTGACCTACCCCACGTTCCTGATTCCGTTTTGCACCTGGCTGCTGATGGGCTATTTCCGCTCCATTCCTTTTGAACTGGAAGAGTGTGCCTTGATCGATGGCGCCACGCGCTTCGAGATTCTGGTGAAGATCATCCTGCCGCTGTCCGTCCCCGGCCTGATCTCGGCGGGCATCTTTGCTTTCACGCTCTCCTGGAACGAATTCATCTACGCCCTCACCTTCATCTCCTCATCCGAGGTGAAAACGGTGCCGGTGGGCGTGGTCACCGAGCTGGTGGAAGGCGATGTCTACCATTGGGGATCACTGATGGCAGGCGCCCTGCTGGGGTCCTTGCCCGTGGCCGTGATGTACTCCTTCTTTGTGGAGCACTACGTCTCTGGCATGACTGGGGCCGTGAAAGAATAGATGCGCGCCCATGCGGGTTGCACATGAAAAAGGCCTGCGATTGCAGGCCATTTTCAATGGAGCGGACCAGGTCAGACCTTGGCCACCACGCGCCCGATCACGCCGCCCTTCTTGAGTTGATCGAGCACCCCGGAGACCTCTTCCAGAGAACACAACGCCGTGGGGATAGGCTGGAGCTTGCCACTCTTGGCCAAGTCCACCACTTCACGCAACTCTTGCAGCGAACCCACGTATGACCCCTGAATGGTCAGGGCACGTTGCGCCAGGGGCACCAGGGACAGCGGCACCTCGCCACCGTACAAGCCCACCAGCACATAGCGCCCCCCCTTGCGCAGGACCGCCATCGCCAGCTTGGCCGTGGCCTCGGCACCGACAAAGTCGGCAGCACCCCACACACCGCCAGGCAGCGCCATCAGCTTTTCCAGCGTCTCGGGCTTGGACGGATCGAACACCTCCTTGGCGCCCACTGCGCGGGCGGCGTCCCACTTGGTGCTGTCGATGTCGCACACGGCGATGTTTTCATGTCCCAAGGCACGCAGCATGGTCACGGCCATCAGGCCCAGGCCACCGGCACCCATCAGCACGATCCAGTCCTTGGATGAGCACGGCATGAGTTTGCGCACCGCACTGTAGGTGGTCAGACCCGAACAGGCCAGAATGGGCGCGTACTGCGGGTCCAGGCCGCTCACGTCGACGAGGTATTTGGGGTGCGGCACCACCAGATGGTCCGCATAACCACCCGACTTCTGGATGCCGATGAAACGCGGTGTCGGGCACCAGTTGTCCATGCCTTCCTGGCAGCGTGCGCATTGACCGCAACCCGTCCAGGGGTAGATCAGACGGTCTTGCCCCACTGGCACATCCTTGGCATCGGGTCCGGCGGACACCACGGTGCCCAAGGGCTCATGCCCCATGGTCACGGGCGTTTTCATGCCGCGCTCAGACATGTGAAACTTTTTGCCTCCGCCCAGATCAAAGTAGCCATCGCGAATGTGCACGTCGGAGTGACACACCCCACAATACTTGACCCGCACCAGCACCTCCGTGCCCTGAGGGGTGGGGGTGTCGCGCAAGGCCTTTTGAAGGGGCTTGCCCCACTCGGTCACGTCGTAGCTGATCATCATGCGTTACTCCAATTGACAAACGATGGCGTGGGATTCTGCGTGCCGAGGGCCAATTTGGCAAGCCCGTCATCGCCTCTTCACGCACGGACGCCCTCTGGCCTGTCCCCCGCGCAACACCCCAGTTTCCAGCCTGTCGGCAGGAAACACGGTTTGGACCGACAATGCTTCTCATGATGAATGGTGCTGAAAGTCTGGTCCGTACCCTGGTTCACAACCAGGTGGATGTTTGTTTCACCAACCCAGGGACGTCGGAGATGCACTTCGTCGCCGCCTTGGACACCGTGCCCGGCATACGCTGTGTGCTGGGTTTGTTCGAGGGCGTGGTCACCGGTGCCGCCGATGCGTATTACCGCGTGGCCCAGCGCCCGGCCGCCACCTTGCTGCACCTGGGCCCCGGCCTGGGCAATGGCCTGGCAAATTTACACAACGCGCGCAAGGCACATTCGGGCATCGTCAACATTGTGGGCGAACACGCCATCCATCACCTGGCCTTTGACGCGCCGCTCACGGCGGACATCGAAGGCGTGTCCCGTCCCATGTCCAACTGGGTCCACACC
>VEQI01000419.1 GCA_018883305.1 Limnohabitans sp.
TCACCGGCCTCTGCCCCACTGCCATCGCCATCGCCCAAGCTGGCTTCCAGTACACCATCGATGTAATTGGGTTCGCCGCCCTGCTCTTTCAGGTATGACACGACGCGGTGCACCTCCTCGTCGCTGACGAACGCGCCGTGTACCCGGATGGGGTAACCCGTGCCACTGGGCATATACAGCATGTCACCCATGCCCAGCAGGGCCTCGGCACCCATCTGGTCGAGGATGGTGCGGCTGTCAATCTTGCTGCTGACCTGGAAGGCAATGCGGGTGGGAATGTTGGCCTTGATAAGGCCAGTGATCACGTCCACGCTGGGGCGCTGAGTGGCCAGAATCAGGTGAATGCCGGCTGCACGCGCTTTCTGCGCCAAACGGGCAATCAGCTCCTCGATCTTCTTGCCCACCACCATCATCAGGTCGGCAAGTTCGTCGATGATGACCACGATGTGCGGCAAGCGCTCCAGCGGCTCGGGCTGATCGGGCGTGAGGCTGAAGGGGTTGGGGATGGAAGTCTCAGCGGCCGAGGCCTCGTCGATCTTGGTGTTGTAACCGGCCAGGTTACGCACGCCCAGCTTGCTCATCAGCTTGTAGCGGCGCTCCATTTCAGCCACGCACCAGTTCAGACCATGCGCTGCCTGCTTCATGTCGGTGACCACGGGGGCCAGCAAATGCGGAATGCCTTCGTAGACCGACATCTCCAGCATCTTGGGGTCGATCATCAGCAGACGCACATCGCGCGCTTCGGCCTTGTAGAGCAGCGAGAGGATCATGGCGTTGATCCCCACGGATTTGCCCGAGCCGGTGGTACCGGCCACCAGCACGTGCGGCATCTTGGCCAGGTCAGCCACCACCGGGTTGCCCACGATATCTTTACCCAGGCCCATGGTGAGCATGGATTTGGCCTCGTTGTACACCTGAGAACCCAGAATTTCTGACAGGCGGATGGACTGCCGCTTGGCGTTGGGCAACTCCAGCGCCATGTAGTTCTTGCCCGGAATGGTCTCGACCACACGGATCGACACCAGACTGAGCGAGCGCGCCAGGTCCTTGGCCAAATTGACAATCTGCGAGCCTTTCACGCCCGTGGCTGGCTCGATCTCATAGCGGGTGATCACGGGGCCGGGCGAGGCCGCCACCACATGCACCTCCACGCCAAAGTCCTTGAGCTTTTTCTCGATCAGTCGGCTCGTCATCTCCAGGGTGTCAGCGGGCACGGTGTCCTGGCGGCCCGTATTGGCATCCAGCAAATCCACTTGCGGCAGGCGTGAATCCGGCATGTCGCTGAATAGCGGCTTCTGGCGTTCACGCGCTACTCGGGGGCTCTTGGGAATTTCGACCACCTCGGGCTCGACGATCAGTACCGGTGCGGGCTTGTGGATCTCGATGTCCTCACGGACCTCCTGCACCACCTCCTCGCGCTCCTTGGCGGCCGCCTGGCCCATGGCCAAGTCCTGGGCCATTTCGCGTTTTTCCTGCATGCGCTCCCACAGGTCATCAATCCGTTCACCCAGAGACTCCGCCAGCCCCAACCATGTGAAACGAAACACCCAGGACACGCCCACCAGCATAAACACGATAAACACCATGGCCGAACCATTAAAGCCCAGCCATTGCAAGCCATGCGACCCCACCAGATAGCCCACAGCCCCCCCCGCGTACAAGCCCGGCAAGTGGTCATCAAAGCGGTACAGACGCGTCCACTCCAGGCCCGTGCTGGAAAGCAGCAGCAACACCAATCCCGTCCAGAAAGCCCAGCGGGTGTGAATCCAGCCGGAAGGTTCGGGTAACGACTCATCGTCACCGCGAAGGCGCTGGGCCAAGGAAGTCAACCCTGCCACCAGGGCCGCCAGATAACACCACCAGACCGAATAGCCCAGCAGTAAAAAGCTCAGATCGCCCAGCCAGGCCCCCAGTCGACCGCCCCAGTTGCGCACCACGCCCTGGGTGCCCGATGTGGTCCAGGCTGGGTCAGCATTGGAGTGTGTGACCAAGGCCAGAAACCAGAACGCCAGGAAAACGAAGCCCACAGTCAGGGCAATTTCCTGGGCAAAACGGCGAAAACCCGTGAGTGGGGTTTGGACTGGCGCGTCCTTCTGAAGGGTGTGCAGCGAGTAGGTCATGTCAAGATGTGAAGCTTAACCGATCGCCCCCCGTCAAACCGGATCCGAAGGTCGAGCCTGTGTGCCACCGCCCCCTGGGTAACCGCCCTGTTGTGACGATGGCCATGAGGCATTCCCTACAATGGGTGTCTAACAAATCTCCCGGTTTTCTTGCGTGGACGCCACCCGGTCCACCTGTGCTGGGCTTACTGCGCGTTACTCTGCTTTTTGACTTCCCTGCCTCAGTTCACCATGTCCACCACTCAACACGCCCAGGTTCTCATTCTTGGCTCCGGCCCGGCCGGCTACACCGCCGCGGTTTATGCCGCCCGCGCCAACCTCAAACCCCTGCTGATCACGGGCATGGCCCAGGGT
>VEQI01000079.1 GCA_018883305.1 Limnohabitans sp.
CGAGTGGGCTGGCGCCCCCGACAGGAATCGAACCTGTATCTAGCGCTTAGGAGGCGCTCGTTCTATCCATTGAACTACGGCGGCGGTGGATAGATTCTAGAGGCTGAGAACAGCATGACGACTGTTCGTCGACGATGGGCAGCCGCTGTGCATTGTGGGCCAACTCACAGCGGCAACTTGGTCTGCAACCCCACCACCCATGCACGCGGCAGTCCCGGCTCATAAAACTGCCGACTGCTCTGATTCACGATCACCGATCCCACTGTCTGGCGATCAGTCAGGTTGTCCACGCCCAGATAGGCTTCCATCAAGACGCGCTCCATGGGCATGAAGCGTTGCTTCAGTCGCGCGTTGAGCACACCAAAACCCGGCGCGGCCTCGGTGTTGGCGTCATTGGCCCACAGCGATGAACGGGCCATCCAGTCGATAGCAGCTTCCAGGCCAGTGGGGGGTGTCTGGGAAGAAGCACTGAAACCGGTTTGAGACCATTGAAGCGAGGCAAAGGCCTGCTGCTGCGGAATGCCGGGCAGGCGGTTGCCGGCAGGTACCGTGCCAGAGGCGCTGGTGGTGTAGCTTTGGTCGTAGGTGGCATGCATGGTGGTGAGCGAGCCCACCGTTTTCCAATGCTTGCTCCACTGATGCCGAAGGTTCAACTCCAGGCCTTCACGCACGGTCCGGGTGGCGTTGACGTAGCTGGTTTTGCCGCCCGAACTGACCTCGGACACGATGTCGTTATCGGTGCTGATGTGAAACCAGGCAGCGGTCAATTGGGTGGCGCGTGATGGCGTCCATTTGCTGCCCAGTTCCCGGTGCAGGCTGGTGGCTGCCCGCAGGTTGGGGTTGAACAGGCCGCTGACGGTGGCGCCGCTGGTGGTGTAGGCCGCCTCGGACAAGGTGGGGGTTTCAAATCCCTTGCCTTGATTGGCGTACACGTTCCATTGGTCTGTGACGTGCCAGGTCAAACCCAGCACCGGATTGGTGGCACGGTATTGCACCGCGCCTGATCCGTTGCCATCACTCAAGTAGTCGTCCCGGCTTCGCAAGTCCACGCGGCTGCTGCGAACTCCCGTGGTGAGCGTCCATCGCTCATCAACGAACCAGTTGGCTTGCGCAAAATAATCCTGGTTGCTGGCCTGGTTCCATTCGTCACGCGTAGGCACACCCGTCATCTGACCAACGATGGCGGCGCCCCCCTGGCGCTGTTCACCCGCGAAGTCCTTGTCAACGCCTGCCACCCATTCAAAAGGAATGGCCTGCCATTGCGCTTGTCCCTTGAGTTGCAATCCCCATCCGTCGTATTGACGCTTCAGACCCACCCAGGTGTTCAGCGCCTGGTATTGCAGGTTGTCCCGATGTCCGCCATAGACGCGGGCCATGAGGCTGAGGTCACGATCGATCCGATGATCCAGCACCAACCCCAGTTGGTCCTGCTGGACCGTCTTGCGCGTGTTGCGCGCGATGGCATTGGTGCCAGCCTGAGACGGTGAGGCCAGCTGGGACGCGGTCAAGCCCAATGGGTCCTTCGCATACGGCATGTCAAACAGGTTGACCACCAGTTTCCAGCGCGTGCCAGGTTGGCTGTCCAGCGTGATCACGCTGTTGAGTTGTTGGCGTCGGGTGTCGCTGTGGCTGCGGTAGCCGTCGATGCCAAAGGTGCTGTAGTCGGCCACGATGCCCACTTGGCCCGTGCGCCCGCTCACTTGCCAGTCAGTGCGTGTCTGGCCATAGGAGCCCACGTACAACTGGTTGAGGAATTCGGGTTGTGCCGAAGCCTCACGGGTGAAGGTCTGGATCACGCCGCCCGAGGCATTGCCATAAATTTGGGCCAGCGGTCCGGTCAGCACTTCAATCCGTTCGGTGGAAGTCAGGCTCACCGTGGAGGCCTGGCCTTGTCCGTCCGGGATGGTGGCGGGAATGCCATCGGTGATGAGACGGATGCCACGCAGGCCAAAGGGCGCACGTGCGCCAAAGCCACGAATGGAAATCTGAACGTCCTGGGCGTAGTTGTTGCGGTTGAGCGCCACCACGCCGGGCACTTGCTGCAGGGCGTCAGACAGGTTCACCTGCAAGCCCGTGCGTATCACTTGCGCATCCAGGGCCTGGACGGAGCCGGGTGCGTCAAATTGCCGTTGTTCCAGGCGCCCGCTTTGCACGGTCACTTCCGACAGGGTGGGGTCGGTGGTCTGGGCCATGGCCGCCACCGACACGCTGCCGAACAGCGTCCAGACCCAGTCACTGCGTCGCTTCATATCAAGGTGCCGTCTGGGCCAGGAAGTGAGCGATGGCCTGCAAGTCGGCATCGCTGATGCCATACAGAGAGGCCGTCATGATGGGGTCGCGTCCCGCCACCTGGTTGGATTTCATGGAGCGCATGGTGTGCAGCAGGTAGTCTTCACGCTGCCCAGCCAGGCGCGGCATTTGTTCTCGGCCCACGTAGTTGGGCAGGTGGCAAATGCCACAGCGCATTTCTTTGGACAGCGTCTCACCTCGCGCAAACAGGTCTGGTCGCTTCGGGGTGCTGGGTTTGCTCACCGGCAGAGCCGAATAGTGCTGCGCGAGCGCCGAGAGCTCAGCGTCCGGCACGTTGTCCAGCACGCCCTTCATTTGAGGAATGTCACGCATGCCTTCGCGAATGAGGACCAGCTGGTTTTCCAGGAACACCTTGGGTTGCCCAGCCAGCGAAGGAATGTCCGGGATGACAGCGTTGCCCTGTGCGCCATGACATGCACCGCACATGGCCACCCGAGCTGAAGGGGCCTGACCCCAGGAAAAAGGGGTGGCCAGCAAGGCCACCCCGAGGAAGGCCCAGGCCTTCCCGATGTTGAACACACGCATGGGATTACTTGCGATAAGACACGCGGTAAATCACACCCATTTGCTCGTCCGAGACCAGCACCGAGCCATCGGCCATCTGGTGCAGGTAGGCCGGACGACCCCAGAAGCTTTGATCCGCCTCGTTGGAGAAGCCCGTCATGAACGGCTCCACTTTGGCGTTCTTGCCATCGGCATCGGCGCGCACGATCACCACGTCGTGGCCAATCTTCTTGGTGCGGTTCCAAGAGCCCTTGCGTGCGTTGAACAGCACGTTGCGGTACTCGGGCGGGAACATGTTGCCGGTGTAGAACATCACGCCCATGGTGGCGGCGTGCGGGCCCATGAGTGCCACCGGTTGCTCGATGCCGTCACAAGGCTTGATGCGCTTGACATCGGGATCGGGCAGGTTGCCCTGGTGGCAGCTGGGGAAGCCATAGTGTCCACCCACCTTCAGGCGGTTGATGGTGTCGTTGGGGGTGTCATCACCCAGCCAGTCGCGACCATGGTTGCTGAACCACAGCTCTTTGGTCTGGGGGTGCCAGTCAAAGCCCACACTGTTACGAATGCCACGGGCCAGGACTTCCATGCCGGAGCCATCCGGGTTGTAGCGGCGGATTTGAGCGTACTCAGCGCTGGGCGGTTCGCAGATGTTGCAAGGCGCGCCAAAGGGCACGTACAGCTTGCCGTCCGGACCAAAGGCCACGTACTTCCAGTTGTGGTGCTTCTCGGGCGGGAAGTTGAAGTTGGCCGTCAGGTCGACCGGGGCCACATTGGGGTTCTTGTCGATGCCATCAAAACGCAACACCTTGTCCACGGCCACCACGTAGAGAGAGCCGTCCTTGTAGGCCACGGTGGGTTGATCGAGTTTGTCGATCACCACGCGGGCCGTGCGGGTGGTGCCGTTGTCGGTCACTTCATAGACACGACCCAGGGGACGGGTACCCACATAGTATTTGCCACTGTCACCACGGGCGATGGCGCGGCTGCCGGGAATGCTGTCGGCCCACACTTCCACCTTGAAGCCCGGGGGTACCTTGATCTTGTCCAGCGGCACATCCGCCGCCTTGGTCACTGTGAGCTTGGCGGCCAGCGGAGCCAGGGTGGAGTTGGCCATGCTGTCGGGCATGCCTTGCTTCCAGGCCGGGGGCGGTGCCGCAGCCGTTTGTGCCTGCGCCGAGATGGCGCTGACGCCCAGGGCCATCACCAGTCCCAGGCGAGTGAAAAGATTCTGTGCTTGTTTCAAGAAGGTCTCCTGAGTTTGTCTAGGACGCGGAGTTTCTCCAGGTCCGGTCAAAAACAGAGTCACCTTTGTAACGCTCGACAAACGATCAGGGTTATTCGAATCAAATTGAGGGAAAACCCTTGGGGCGTGTTCCCGCAAGGACGCATTGGCCCATGTGGCTGAGCGTTACTTGGACAACAAGCGCATCGCGTCTTCCAGGCCACGCAAGGTGAGAGGGAACATGCGATGACCCGTCAGCTGCTGGATGATGCTGATGCTTTGCCGGTATTGCCAAACGCCTTGCGGTTCCGGATTGATCCAGGCGAACTTGGGGTAGGCATGCGTGAGGCGCTGAATCCATTCAGCGCCGGGCTCTTCATTGTTGTATTCCACGCTGCCGCCAGGCTGCAGGATTTCATAGGGGCTCATGGTGGCGTCCCCGATGAAGATCAGCTTGTAGTCCTTGTTGTATTTGCGGATGATGTCCCAGGTGGGAAACTTTTCCGCAAAGCGGCGGCGGTTGTTCTTCCACAAGTAATCGTAGATGCAGTTGTGGAAGTAATAAAACTCCAGGTGCTTGAACTCTGACTTCACCGCCGAGAACAGCTCTTCCATGCGCTGGATGTGCTCGTCCATGGTGCCGCCCACGTCCATCAGCAACAACACCTTCACGTTGTTGTGCCGCTCGGGGATCATCTTGATGTCCAGATAACCGGCGTTGGCCGCCGTGCTGCGGATGGTGTCGTCCAGGTCCAATTCGTCGGGTGAACCTTCGCGGGCAAACTTGCGCAGACGGCGCAAGGCCACCTTGATGTTGCGCGTGCCCAGTTCCTGGCTGTCGTCATAGTCCTGGTAGGCGCGTTGCTCCCACACTTTCACCGCGCTCTTGTTGCCACCCTTGCCGCCAATGCGGATGCCCTGCGGGTTGTAGCCGCCATTGCCAAAGGGAGAGGTGCCACCCGTGCCAATCCATTTGCTGCCACCTTCGTGGCGCTCTTTCTGCTCTTCCAGGCGCTTCTTGAGCGTCTCCATCAACTCGTCCCAGCCCATCTTTTCAATGGCGGCCTTTTGCTCGGGGGTGAGTTCCTTCTCCAGGGTTTTGCGCAACCAGTCCAGCGGCACGTCTTGGGTGAAGTCGGTCATCAACTCCACGCCCTTGAAGTAAGCGGCGAAGGCGCGGTCAAATTTGTCGAAGTGCTTTTCGTCTTTCACCAAAGCCGTACGGCTGAGGTAATAGAAGTCGTCCATGGTGCAGGCGTCGCTGGCTGGTCCCACCACCTGGGCTTCCAGGGCTTCGAGCAGCGAAAGGTATTCCTTGACGGACACCGGCACCTTGGCCGCGCGCAGGGTGTAGAAGAAATCGATCAGCATGGTGGTCGCTTCTCAGTGAGCCAGCCGCGGACGGGCCAGCTGATAGTCCAGGTGCGAGCGCACCGCCGGCCACTCGCTGGCGATGATGCTGTACACCACGGTGTCACGCAGCGAGCCATTGGGCGCAATTTGATGCGCGCGCAACACGCCATCGAGCTTGGCACCCAGGCGTTCAATGGCGTTGCGGCTGTCGTGGTTGAACCAGTGGGTGCGGAACTCCACGGCATGACAGCCCAGGGTGTCAAAGGCATGCGACAGCAACAGCCGCTTGCACTGCGTGTTCAGGGCCGAGCGCTGCACGCTGCGCCGATACCAGGTGGAGCCAATCTCCACACGGTGGTTGGTGCAGTCAATGTTCATGTAAGTAGTCATGCCCACGGCCTTGTGCGTGGCTGGGTCGATGACCGCAAAGGGCAGCATGCTGCCTTGCGTCTGCAAGAGCAGGCGGCGCTCGATTTCGGCGTGCATGCGCTCGGGCGTGGGGATGAAGGTGTACCAGAGGTTCCACAACTCACCGTCACGCACGGCCTCCACCAGGTCGTCGTGGTGTTGCACCGACAAAGGTGCCAGCCATGCATGGGGCCCTTGCAGCGTGAGCGGGGTGACTTCGATCATGACGGGTCTCCAGGCGGCGAGGTGCGGCCGCGCAGAAAGCGTGCTGCTTGCAGGCCCATGCCTCCGCCCAGGCCCACCAGCGCGATGGCCACCAGGCTGCCAGCGCTGTAGCCCTCGGCAAACAGCTCAAGGCCCACCAGGCGTCCCAGTCCAAAGCCCAGCAAAGAGCCCACGACGAAACCGACCGCGTCGGTCAGGCCTTCGATCAGGCGTTGGCGAAACATGGTGTGTGGGTGCGCTTAACGGTTGCGGCTTTGCATGAAGACCAGTTTTTCAAACAGGGTGACATCCTGTTCGTTCTTGAGCAGCGCGCCCACCAGCGGCGGCACGGCCACTTTTTCATCGGCGGTCTGCAAGGCAGAGAGAGGAATGTCTTCCTCCACCAGGAGCTTGAGCCAATCCAGCAACTCGCTGGTGCTGGGCTTTTTCTTCAGGCCGGGCAGGTTGCGCACGTCATAGAACGTTTTGAGCGCCACGGACAGCAAGTCTTTCTTGAGGGTGGGAAAGTGCACGTCCACGATCTGGCGCATGGTGTCGGCGTCAGGGAACTTGATGTAGTGGAAGAAGCAGCGGCGCAGGAACGCGTCCGGCAATTCCTTTTCGTTGTTGGAGGTGATGAACACCAGCGGACGGGTCTTGGCCTTGACCAGTTCGCGGGTCTCGTAGCAGTAGAACTCCATGCGGTCGAGTTCACGCAGCAGGTCGTTGGGGAACTCGATGTCGGCCTTGTCGATCTCGTCGATCAGCAGCGCCACGGGCTCCTCGGCCGTGAAGGCTTGCCACAGCACGCCCTTGACGATGTAGTTCTGGATGTCCTTGACGCGCTCATCGCCCAGCTGGCTGTCGCGCAGCCGGCTCACGGCGTCGTATTCATACAGGCCTTGCTGGGCCTTGGTGGTGGACTTGATATGCCACTGAATCAGCGGCAGGCCCAGGGCCTGGGCCACTTCCTCGGCCAACATGGTCTTGCCGGTGCCCGGTTCGCCCTTGACCAACAGGGGGCGCTTGAGGGTGATGGCTGCATTGACCGCCAGTTTCAGGTCCTGGGTGGCCACGTAATTGTCGGAACCTTGGAATTTCATGGTGTAGAGCTGTTCTGGAAAGGCTACTTCTGGCTTACAGAAGAACATGGAAGGGATCGATATAATGCGCGGCTGGCGTTAGCACGGCTGCGCCTGTCTCGCCCCTTGTTGCACATGATTGTCAGTCCAAAATGAACAAGTTATTGTCCTTTGTATTTGTTTCGCTTGTCGCTTGCGTGACCACCCCGGTTTTGGCGCAAGACGCCCAGGGCGACGCCAAGGCTGGCGAGAAGAAGATTGCCATGTGTATTGGCTGCCACGGTATCGTGGGTTATCAAGCCAGCTTTCCCGAAGTGCACCGCGTGCCCATGATCTCGGGTCAAAGCGCCAAGTACATCTCCTCTGCCCTCAATGCCTACAAAAAAGGCGAGCGCAAGCACCCCACCATGCGCGGCATTGCAGACTCTCTGTCGGACCAAGACATTGCTGACGTGGCGGCCTACTATTCCACCCACGGAGGTGGACAGGCCGCCCCTGAGACGGTCAAGGAAGCCACCGGCCCCGTGGCTGAACTGCTGAAAAAGGGTGCCTGCAACTCTTGCCACGGCGCCAACTTCAGCAAGCCCATCGATCCGGCCTATCCCAAGATTGCCGGTCAGCACGCCGATTACCTCTTCGTGGCACTCAAGTCCTACAAAGTGGAAGGCCAGGGCACCTGGGGCCGTAGCAATGGCGTCATGGGTGGCATTGCCAAGCAATTCAGCAACGCCGAACTCAAGCAACTGGCCCAGTACATGGCCAGCCAGCAAGGCGAGCTCAAGACGGTGCCGCAGTCGCGTTTCCGTTGATCAACAGGTAGCCGGTCCCGCCGGTGCCCCCGCTAAAAGCCAGACCGTGTGTCTGGCTTTTTTGTGCGCGCTTCAATCCTGGGTGGCCCTTCGCTGCACGGCGTCGATGTAGGCGGCCCCATCGGGCGGGCGACCACTGCGCTGGCTTTCCCACACCATGCGGCCCAGACACTCCATGGCTTCATGATGGGCCTGGTGGATGGAGTCACGCCGCGCCGCCAGCAATTCCACTGCCTGACGAATGCCACGCGGCTGGTCGATGGAGCACTGCTCACTGATGGACAGGTGCATGGACAGGTGAAGAAAGGGGTTTTCCCGCCCCTCCTGCACCTCATAGACACGGGCCACGGCCACCTCGGCATCGGACAGGTCGGGGTGGTATTCAGGGTGGCGCTCTATCCATTGGCCGGCCAGGGTTTCCAGCGCGTCCAGCGGTTCGCCCGCTTGTTGCTTGCGGTGCACGCCGCAGAAAAACCGGCGGACATCTTCTTGCGAGGGTGTGAACATGGTCGCATTGTCCCGCAAGGCGGAATCTCCCACGCTACAGCCCCCAAAGGCGGGGCGTCTCATAATAGCGCCCCATGATCAACAAGATAGCCCCCTCCATTGAACAGGCGCTTGCCGGCACGCCCGACGGCGCGGTCGTGGCCATCGGCGGATTCGGCACGGCCGGTATCCCCGCCGAGCTGATTGACGGCCTCATCACCCAAGGTGCGCGCGACCTCACCTTGGTCAACAACAACGCCGGCAACGGGGATCAGGGCATTGCGGCTCTGCTCAAGACGGGCCGCGTGCGCAAGATCATCTGCAGCTTTCCGCGCCAGGCAGATTCGTACGTGTTTGACGAGCTTTACCGAAGCGGCAAGACTGAGCTGGAGCTGGTGCCTCAAGGCAACCTCGCAGAGCGTTTGCGGGCAGCGGGGGCCGGTATTGGGGCGTTTTTCACGCCCACCGGGTTTGGCACCCAGCTGGCCTTGAAGGCCGATGGCACGCCCAAGGAAACCCGTGAAATCCAGGGTCGTCAGTACGTGCTGGAATATCCCATTCAACCCGATCTCTCGCTGATTCGCGCCGAGCGCGGCGACCGCTGGGGCAATCTCACCTACCGCAAGGCTGCGCGCAATTTCGGCCCCGTGATGGCCATGGCCGCCAAGCGCACCGTGGCCACCGTGCATGACGTGGTGGAACTGGGTGAACTGGACCCCGAGACCATCGTCACGCCGGGCATCTTTGTGCATCAGGTGGTACGCGTGGCGCGAGTGGCCACTCAGGCCGGAGGTATCAAGGCATGACATACACCCGTCGCACCAAAGACCAACTGGCCGCGCGTGTGGCCCAGGACATTCCCGAAGGCGCCACCGTCAACCTGGGTATTGGCATGCCCACCACAGTGGGCAACCACATCCCGGCTTCGCGCGAGGTGCTGCTGCACAGTGAGAACGGCATTCTGGGCATGGGCCCCGCGCCTGCGCCTGGCCAGGAAGACTACGACCTCATCAATGCGGGCAAGCAACCGGTCACGCTGCTGAGCGGCGGCGCTTACTTCCACCATGCCGACAGCTTTGCCATGATGCGTGGTGGCCACCTGGACATTTGCGTGCTGGGGGCTTTCCAGGTCAGCGCCACCGGCGACCTGGCCAACTGGCACACCGGCGAGCCCGGTGCTGTGCCTGCGGTTGGCGGAGCCATGGACCTGGCGATTGGTGCCAAGCAAACCTGGGTGATGATGGACCTGCTGACCAAGCAAGGGCAGAGCAAGGTGGTGTCTCAGTGCACCTATCCCATCACGGGGCTGGCGTGCGTCAAGCGCATTTACAGCGATCTGGGCACGCTGGCGTGCACGCCGCAGGGCCTGAAGATCATTGACCTGGTGCCGGGCCTGAGTCTGGAGGAACTCACCCGTATCATCGGGCTTCCAATTGCCACCTGAGTAGTCGCCACTTCGCGCTGTTCAGGCGCTTGACGGTTTTGCCGCCGGCCTGACAGGGGCATCCGTTTTATTTTATTGACGAGGATTCAACATGACCCAAGCCTTCATCTGCGATGCCATCCGCACCCCCTTTGGTCGTTACGGCGGTTCGCTCAGCAGTGTGCGCACCGATGACCTCGGCGCCATTCCGCTCAAGGCCCTGATGGCACGCAACCCCAAGGTGGATTGGCAGGCGGTCACCGACATCATTTTTGGGTGTGCCAACCAAGCCGGTGAAGACAACCGCAACGTGGCCCACATGGCCAGCCTGCTGGCGGGCTTGCCGATTGAAGTGCCTGGCGCCACCATCAACCGTCTGTGCGGTTCTGGCCTGGACGCTGTGGGCACGGCCGCACGCGCCATCCGCGCGGGTGAGGCCGGCCTCATGATTGCCGGTGGTGTGGAGAGCATGAGCCGCGCGCCCTTCGTCATGCCCAAGGCCGAGAGCGCGTTCAGCCGCAGCAACGCGGTCTATGACACCACCATCGGCTGGCGCTTCATCAACAAGCTGATGAAGGAAAAATACGGCGTGGATTCCATGCCCGAGACGGCTGAAAACGTGGCCACCGATTTCAAGATCGAACGAGAGGCGCAAGACCGCATGGCCCTGGCCAGCCAGATGAAGGCCGTGGCGGCGCAAAAGGCCGGCGTCTTTGACAGCGAGATCACGCCCGTCACCATCGCCCAGAAAAAAGGCGACCCCATCGTGGTCAGCAAGGACGAGCATCCGCGTGAAACCAGCCTGGAAACCCTGGCCAAACTCAAGGGCGTGGTACGGCCTGATGGCAGCGTGACAGCGGGCAATGCCAGCGGGGTCAATGACGGCTCATGCGCCTTGTTGCTGGCCAGTGAGTCCGATGCCGCACGGCATGGCCTGACCCCGCGTGCGCGCGTGGTTGGCATGGCCACGGTGGGGGTGCCTCCTCGCATCATGGGCATCGGCCCTGCGCCGGCGACACAAAAGGTGCTGGCGCTGAC
>VEQI01000080.1 GCA_018883305.1 Limnohabitans sp.
GCATAAGGCGCATGCGTGATGTCCACCTTGGCCAGGTTCTTGAACAGCAACTCCGCGCCCAGATGGGTGGTGGTGCCGTTGCCCGAAGAGGCATACGCCAGTTTCTCTGTGCGCGCCAGGGACAGCAGTTCTGGCAAGTCGTTGGCTTTCACCGATGGGTGTACGTACAAAATATTGGGAGACACCGCCGCCATGGCCACGCCCGCCAAGTCCTTGCCCACCTCATACCCCGCCTTGCTGTAGAGCGAGGGGTTCACCGAATAAGCCACGCTGTGCATCAGCAGGGTGTAGCCGTCCGCACTGGAACGCGCCACCGCCACGGTGCCAATGTTGCCCCCGGCACCGGGCCGATTTTCAATCACCACTGGCTGGCCCAGCGCCTCGGACAAGGGCTGAGACAAGGCCCGCGCCACAATGTCCGTGGAGCTGCCAGGCGGGAACGCCACCACAATTTTGATGGGGCGCTCAGGATAGGCTGCCAGCGCTGCGCCGGCACTCCACCACCCCAGCACCACCCCCGCGACGAGACCTACGCGACGAATCCAGCAAAGCTTCATGGCCAGACCTTTGACAGAAAGATGAGGGAGCCGATCCTAATCCAAGCCCGCGCTCAGCACCTGTCGCCCGGAATTAGCGTATTCCCTTGGTCTGGCCTGCACGTCAGCCACGGTCAGCGAATGTTTTAGACTCAGGCCCTGAACAGCACACACTCATGGCCAAGTCCCCCTCCTCCACTGTCAATGGCGCCCCCTCCAAGAAGCGCCGGCTCACCCTTGATCCGTTCAACGGCATCCTGGGCGTGTTCTTTCTGGTGTTGGCCATCGTTCTGCCGGTAGCCATGCCAGCGTCAGACAACCGTCTGAACGTGCTGCATTACATCGGCATTTCAGTGTGCTGTTTGCTGTCCGCCTTCTTCACCTGGCGCTGGCTACGCGCCCAGCTGTTCCAAGCCTTTCGAAACGAGGTGGAAGAAGAAGTCGCTGAAACCCGCGCACGCACATTTGCCCAGGACGCTGCCGCACAGCCCCCGGTCAAGTCTTGAGCGTGGTGTTGCGGTTGATGTCCAGCTGATAGAACTGCGGCATGATCCGCTGCACCAGCGGTCCGCGCGTGTCCCAGGTCATGCACTGCCCCAAAAACAGGGGCGGCTTGTCCGAACGCAACACGGACTCACCCGGATGCACGCTCTGGAAGGTGGCCGTGGCCATGTTGAACAACAACTCTCGCAGGTGCGTGCAGCCTTGCACGCCACCCAGGCGGGTTTCGATGGCCTTGCGCCAGCCACTGCCCACCTTCACGCCAATCATGGGCGCCAGAGAAGTGATGGCCTGGCTGCATGAATCATGCGGTGTGCCGTCCATGGCCACCAGGATGTCTTGCACCACCAACGCATCGTCCAATGTCATGCGGATGGCCAAATGGTGGACCGGTGTCCCGGCCGGCAAATCCGTTTCACCAATGACCTTCATGTCATAGGTTTTGGTGTCGCGCAACTCGGCCTCAATATCCCATCCACCTGATTCACGACGGTAGCCGCGATACACCGCTTCACGGGTGTGTAAATGTTGACGAGGAGCGGGCGGGGGCAAAGGCAAGCGTCTCTCCAGGAAAAAGACCAGGATGAATTGGTAAAAGGCCATTATGACGCGCTGCAGCAAATTCGTCTGTCACCCGGTGACACAGGGCCGCCCCCAGCCTGCGCGCAGCCCTCTGCCGCCTTGCGCCACTGGCGACAGCAGGCCTGTGCGCCTATTGACTTTGATCAAGACAGGCCCGCACCAGCCGTGCGACAGTGACCGCCAGTCAACGCCCTTTTCAGGAGTCACTCATGAAACACCCAAGCATGCAAATCATCTTCGAGGAGCACTCCGCCCTCACGGCCATGCTGCGTTCACTCTCGCTCATGGTCAAGCGCGGTCCCGAGCCCCATCGGGACAATTTCTTTCAGGTCTTGCGCGCCATGCTGTTTTACATCGACGAATTTCCGGAGCGATTGCACCACCCCAAGGAGTCTGAGCTGCTCTTTCCCCCGGTGCTCAAGCGCAACCCGGACCTGGCGCCGGTGATTGCCCAACTGGAAAAAGACCATGTGCGTGAAGAGCATCAGGTGCGCGAGTTGCAACACCTGCTGCTGGCTTGGGAACTGCTGGGCGACAGCCGTCGCAATGCGTTTGAACGGGCCCTGGAAACATTTCTGCAGTTCTACCTGGAACACATGCGCCTGGAAGAAAGCGTGGTGCTGCCCCAGGCGCAGAAAACCCTCAGCGTAGAGGAATGGAAAGCCCTGGACGACGCCTTTGCCACCAACTGTGACCCGCTCACGGGCAAGTATCCGCCCGGGCAGGACTATCAGGGGCTGTTCTCCCGCATCACCGAGCACGCACCGGCGCCGATCGGTTTGGGCGACTGAGGTGTGATGGGTTGCCCGTGACCGTGACCCTCACCGCAAGCCGTCGAGCCTGGTGGAACCTGCGTGAACATCCCCAGCGGGCCGTCGGCTTGCTGGCCGTGGCGGCCGTGCTGGCCATCGTGTTGTCGGTGGCTTACCTGCTAATGGACATGCGTGAGCAGGAGTTGGCACAGGAACTGGCACAAAGCAAACAACTGACTTCGGTGCTGGCGGAACAGACAACGCAATACCTGGACCATGTGGACCAGGTGCTGCGCGGTATTCAGGAGCGACTGCAAACCCCCTTTGGCGAGCAACAAGCCCTCAACAGCCTGTCCGTCAATCTGTTGTTGAACACCCGCGTGGCGGGACTGCGGCAGGCACGCTCGCTCTTTGTGGTGGATGCGCAAGGCTGGGCCGTCAACTCTTCAAGAGAACTGCCCACGCGTGGGGCCAACGTGGCGGACCGCAGCTATTTCCAGCATTTTCAGGATCGGCCGCTGGATGAATTGTTCTTTGGCTCGCCCATTCGTAATCGTCTGGATGGTGAATGGAGTTTTCATCTTGCCCGTCCCATCGTGGATCCTCATGGCAAATTGCGTGGCGTGGTCGTCGCAGCCATGGAGGTGCCTCAGATTGAAAAGCTGTTTTCGCTGAGCATGCTCAATGCGGATCACACCATCTCCATTTACTCTGATCAGCGCACACTGGTGGCCAGCCTGCCCCACGATGAGGCATTGATTGGCGAGCCAGTTCCCGCCTTGCTCAAGCCCACCTCACTGCCCACCTTCAAGCAAGGACTGCAAACACTGCAGACCGAGTGGCCCGATCACAGCCAGACGCAGTTCACCTTGCTCAAGGTCGGCCAATATCCCATCTATGCCAGCGTGCAGGTCAATGAGGCGCATGCACTGTCGTTGTGGCAAAACAATGCCATGCCGATTTTGCTGGGCACCGCTGTACTGGCGGTATTCATCCTGCTGGCAGCCAGCTACCTGTCCAGCGAACTCAAGCTGCAACAACGGCTCAGCCTGGCTTTGGGAGAAGCCCGCACGCGGTACTTTCACACGGTGGAAACGGTCATGGACGCCATCGTGGCGATCGATGAAGACCAACACATCATCCTGTTCAACCCCGCCGCTGAAAAAATGTTTGGCTATGCGTCAAGCGAAGTCATGGGTCAACCCTTGAGCATGCTGTTGCCCGAAAAATTTCGCCCCAATCATGCACAACATGTCCGAGCGTTCGGTCAAGCCGACATCGCTCAGCGCCCCATGACGCGCACGCCTCGCCTGGACATCTATGGTCGTCGTCGGGATGGTCAGCTCTTCCCCATTGAATCCACCATCTCGCACGGACGCGTGAACGGTCGACTGCAATTCACGGCCGTTTTGCGAGATGAGTCCGAACGTCGCCGGGCCGAACGCCAGATGCAGGAACTCAACGCGCAATTGCGTGAACTCTCACAATCCCTGCAAGCGGTGCGGGAACAGGAACGCGCCTTGCTGTCGCAAGAATTGCACGACGATGTGGGGCAGCAACTCACCGGTTTGAAACTGGACTTGTCCTGGTTGGTCAACCGACTCAAGGATGGGCGTGAAATTTCGCTCGACAAAGTGGAAGCCATGCGACAGGCCTTGAACACCTGCATCTCTTCGGTGCGCCGAATGGCCTCGGAAATGCGCCCCCTCTTGCTGGATGATCTGGGTTTCACAGCCGCACTGCAATCCTTGTGCAAGGACTTGTCCGAGCGCAGCGCCATGCCCATTGATCTGGATCTCGATCCCCGAATGGACATGAACGATCGTGAGATGGGGATTGCCCTGTATCGCATCGTGCAGGAGGCTTTGACCAACGTGCTCAGACACGCGAGCGCCCAACACGTCTGGCTCACCTTGCGCCGAGAGGGTGAACAGGCCGAACTGAGCATTCAGGACGACGGTGTGGGCCTGCAGGAAGGACAACCCAGAAACGGCATTGGCCTGGTCAGCATGCGAGAACGGGTGCTGTCCCTGGGCGGAGAGTTTGACATTCACAACCGCCAGGGTGGCGGCGTGGAGGTTTGCATTCGCTGGCCATGGAAACCGACACCGAGTCCGCAGGAGCACACGGCATGACCCACGCCATTTTGGTGGCTGACGACCACACTATCATTCGTGACGGCTTGCGCAAAATTCTGGAAGACACGGACGATCTGCGCGTGGTGGCTGAAGCAGCGCATGGCGCTGAAGTCATGGAATGCGTTCGTACCCTGGTCCTTGATCTGGTCATTCTGGACATGTCCATGCCGGGTCGCAACGGACTGGACTTGCTGAAGGCCATCAAGGCAGAGAAGCCCAAGCTACCGGTGCTCATCTTCAGCATGCACCCGGAGGAGCAGTATGCCGTGCGAGCCATCCGCAGCGGCGCCTCGGGCTATCTCTCCAAGGAGAGCGACAGCGATTTGCTGATCCCTGCCCTGCGTCGAGTCATTGGTGGCAACTTGTATGTGAGCCCCAAAACGGCAGAACTGCTGGCCACGGATTCATCGCCCTTGTCAGACGCGCCCCTGCACACCCGGTTGAGCGACCGTGAATATGAGGTGTTCACCCGGATCGTGAAGGGGCAATCCATGATGGACATGGCCAACGAACTCTCTCTCAGCATCAAGACGGTCAGCACGCACAAGTCGCACATCATGGACAAGATGCGCATGGACAGCACCGTCGAGATGGTCCGCTATGCACTCAAGCATGGCTTGCTGGACGACTAGGGGCAATAACCCCATGGAAACTCAATCCTCATCCGGATCCTCGTAATCCTTGGGCAGATTGTGTGCAATGCCTTTATGGCAATCAATGCAGGTCTTGCCTTCATCTTTGGCCTTCATGTGTTTCTTGTAAGGCGTCTGCTTTTGCAACTCCGAGCTCATGGCCTCAAAGTCGTGACAGTTGCGACACTCGCGTGAATTGCTGGACTTCATGCGTTCCCATTCATGCGATGCCAGTTCCAGGCGCTTGGCTTCGAATTTCTCGGGTGTGCTGATCGAACCGGTCAGCTTGCCCCAAACCTCCATGCTGGCCTTGGCCTTGCGGATCATCTTGTGGCCCCAGTCACGCGGCACATGACAGTCTGAACACACGGCTCGCACGCCGGTCCGGTTGCTGTAGTGAATGGTTTGCTTGTACTCCTGATACACCGTGTCGCGCATCTCGTGGCAGCCAATGCAGAATTCCAGCGTGTTCGTCATCTCCAGACCGGTGTGAAAACCACCCCAGAAGAGAATGCCGAACACGAATGACACACTGGAGATGGCTAGGATGGAGTATTTGGCACTGGGCTTGCGCAACCAGGCCCAGGTCCTGGCAATCCAGCCTTGAGATTTGTCAGCGCTCATGTGCGTCTCCTTGCATCTCTTCAGAAGTTCATCACATAAGTCGCGGCCAGAGCACGGATCGAAAAGTTCGGTGACTGCTGGTTGGTCGGCATCAATGAAGACGGTGTGTATCCGTATTGCAGGCCGTTGTAGTAGTAGTCCGTGCTGTTGAATCGCTGCTGGATATAGCGCAGAACCACTTTGTTGGACTTGTCGACCTGATACACCCCACCGAGCTTGAAGCGGGTGATGCTGGAGGTGATTTCCGGTAGCGGGCCACACGAGAGGATTTGCGCCGAGGCACAGGTGGCACCACCGGTGGTGGTGGGCACCTGCGTGTAATTCAATTGCGTGGTGTAACCCGTTTTGCCGTGGGTGTAAGCCACGTCACCCGTCAACTCCAGACGTCCTTGCAGCAAGCCCGCCTGCCTGAAGCCCAGACCAACGGTCAGGTCTTCATCCTTGAGGGTATTGGTCCAGGTGGCAAATGCCGGGTATCCAATGGCGGTTGCCGTGGCGGCGGATGCGGTGGCTTGGCTGCGTTGAATGTCCGTCAAGTCACGCTGTCTGACTTGCTGTGTCATGAACAGGGTGATCAGCCCGTCCTCCGAGTACTGGTAGTTGGTGTCGGCATTCAGGCTCACGCTGTTGCCCTTTTGAACACCATAGGTGCCGGTGGGATATCGGTCGTCGGTCCAGCGTGCACCCAACATCAGGTCCACCTGCTCGGTCAGCTGCCAGTTCGAGCTGAACCTGAGCATCTGCTGGTTGCGCGAAGCCGTGAAGAAAGGATAGAAGCCGTAGTAATCGCCGGCGTTCTGCCCTTTCGGCGTGGTGTTGGTCGCGGGGATGGCCCCCACCGCTGCGCCAATTTGAGGAATCAGCCCATCGGCCGTGACCGCGCCGACCACAGACACAAAGCCTAGCTGAGCATACGGATCGCTCTGCGTGACCCGGTGACTGAAGCCATAGCCCACTCGCAAATCCACGCCTTCGGCGGGTTTGATTCGATAGCCGAGATCCAGTTTGTCATCCCGGCTGGACTTGGCCACCACACACCCGATGCCCGCAGGATATTGCGTGGCGGACACGCTTGCATACTGATTGCAGTAGCGATTCAGGTCCTCATGGGAATACGCCAGTCGCAAGTTGTGACCCGGCTGGAAGCGATAGTCCCCCGCCAACTCCAGCACACCCTTGCGATTGCTGAGCGGCACATTCGGAGATGTCTGATTGTGAGAGGCACTGACCCCAATCGACGTGAAGCTGTAGACATTGGAGGGCGTCTGGTTGTCACGCTCGTCGTATCTCAGCGCGCCGGTCAGCGTCAATTGCTTGCTGTACAGGTGGGTGAGCTTCATGTCGGCATGGGTGTTCACCACCAGCCCGCCCAACTCGGAGACCGGTGGCGCTGACAGCATCAGACCGGCTTCGGGCAACACATAGGCACTGCTATGGGTATTGCGTCCGTAAGAATAGTTGCCTACCACCCGCGTCTTGGGCGAGAGTCGATACCCGCCCTGGAAATTCAGCTGATGGAAATCATTGTTCGGCGGCGTGGTCATCCACTGCGAGGCCACCGCACCCGCATAGGACTGGAAATTCACCTTCTCATATTGGTCTCTGAAGTAAGAGCCGTAATAAGACACGCTGGCGTTGGCATCCCCTTGCAGCCAATTCAAGCCTACCTGGATGGTGTCGGTTTTATAGTTGGTGGGCATGGGCAAAATGGACACTGCCTCGCCTGCGGCACCTGACCCGGTGGCGGCGGCCGTTCCAAAGCCCTGGAGCTTGGCACCGGTTTGGGCCAAACGCTTGTAGTCAACATTCAGACTCAGGGATGAATCAATCACCATCGAACCCTGCAAGCCCAAATGGCGGCGAGAGGATTGAATGTCGAGATTGCGCATGGCGGCCAACTGCGCTGCCGAGAGGGAGTTGGTGCCAGGCACCCCCGTCCCAGACGTGGTCACGGCCATGTAGCCGGCAGGCAGTTGATACGAATTGCCGCCCATGTCGCCCTGATAAGGCGTCTGGTAGGTGTCTGACAACTGGTGCTTGAGCTCATCGTAATTGAGCCCCAATCCCCACTCACCCTGACGACCGATGGTGGCACCCAATGACCGGTTGCTCAACCCCAGGTCGTCTCCGCGGATGGACCAACGAAGATTTTCGCCCTCCTCATTATTTTTGTAGCCGTCCTGGTTTTTGAGGTTGATGTTGCCAATCAGCCGTTGACCCGAGTTGTTCAGGCCGTTGTATTCACCATACTTGGCAGAGGAGTGGTCGACACTGATCACCCCCAGTTCCACACTGTTGGAAGGGATCTTGAGCGCTTGGGCCTCTTCATCATCGGCGCGCACTTGCAGTGAGACGGTCAACAGGGCCACCGCCATGGCAACGGCTGTGAAACGTCCGGAATAGGTGTACTGTTTCATCACATGCTCCCATCAACGCTGAAGATATCCACCAGCCGGGCTGTTGGTGCCGTGCACCTGGCTGTGGCAATTGGTGCACCCGCGTCCGGTCAGGTTCTTGCTGGGGAACTGATTGGTGCCGCTGGTGTTCTTGGTGGCCAGACCACCCTGGAACCCGGCCGCATTGGGACCTGCAGGCGTACCGCTGGCATGTGTGCCGTCATGGCACTCCTGACACAGGAACGGTGCGCGTGACTTCAGCAAAGGCGTGATGTTGGAGCCATGCGGCGTGTGGCAATTCGAGCAGTCTTCAGACACGGGCTGATGCTCGAACAGGAACGGACCGCGTTTTTCAGCATGACATTGATAGCAGGTTTCGGTCACGGTATTCTTGACAAGCAGCTTGGGCGCCGTGGAACCGTGCGGGTTGTGGCAATCCGAGCAAGCCACTTTGCCCTCCAGCAAGGGGTGGCGAGAAATCTTGTGGCTGTCAGCGCGCTGCTCCTTGTGGCAGGTGTAGCAAACTTCCGGCTGGGTCTTCTTGCTCAGCACTTTGTCGGCCGGCTTGTGCACCTGGTGACACGAGTTACAAGCCACACCGCTGTTCTGGTGCTGACCACCATCCCAGTTGTTTCGCTTGGCGCCCTTGTGACACGTCAGGCACTGGCCTGAACGCTCCTGGTCACCCGTGAGTGCATAAGCGCCCTTCTTGAACACAATGTCCGGCGCTGCGCGGCCTTTGACATTGGGATCGCCCTTGACGTGCTTCTCACTCTCACCATGGCAGGACTGGCAGCTTGGGGTGCGCTTGTCACCACGCACGCCATGCTTGGTCTGATAAAGGGACAGGACAGGCGCTGTTTCGCTTTCGTCGTGACACTTGCTGCACACGGCGTCTTTGGCCAGCGCTTCTTTGGCCACGGCGGCGCGGCTGCTTCCGCCCAGGTCCGGCAGCTTGTTATCTGCGGCAAGCGCCGATCCAGCCATGCCAACACCCGTGAACAACACGAATGCTGCCATCCAGTTCTTGAGAGTTTTCATCGTCAACCTCTTGCTTGATCTTCTTTATTGCGCCAACACCCACTGAACCAGGTTTTTCACCTGCTCCATGTCTTTGGGCGGTGAGGTCTTGACCACTTTGTGCTCTTCTTCGTGACCATCCGGGAATTTGGCTTTCTCGCCCGAGGTCAAGTGCTCCATCAAACGCTTTTCAGCGTCGGCCTTGCCTTTGTATTTCTCGGCCACCTTCTTGAAGGCAGGACCGTCCTTGTCCTTGTCGACAGCGTGGCACTTCAGACAATTGTTTTGACGGGCCAGCGCCTTGGCTGCATCCGCGTCCAGGGCTTGTGCCGAGAAGGCACACAGGGCCAGGGCCAAACCGGACACCAGCGTAGAAACCGTGAAGCGAGCGTTTGAGTTCATGTCATACCACCTTGTCTTAGAGCTCATCCATCCTTGGGAGAATTCCCCCCCTATGCGTCACCATTTTTCTGAAATTGACCGAGGACGGATATAGGCGGCAGATGAAAGTGCGTATAGGAATATTCCTACCCGAGGCCGTTACACTGATGCCAAACCACTGTTGACCACTCAGGAGACACCATGACCCAGCCCAGCCAGCCCACCACCACGGACCGGATCCCTTATCAAAAACCCCAGCCCTGGGGCATGGCCCCCGACATGGTGGTTCAGGATGTCATGGCCGAGGATGAGAAACTGTGGGCGCCTGTGGGTGATGGCGTGTGGTCACGCCCCATTCACTTGAATGTGACTTCAGGCTTTTATGTGCACATGTTGCGCGTCAAGCGCTCAGGGTTGCTGCAACGGCATCGCCATTCGGGACAGGTGCATGCCTACGTGATTCGCGGCAAGTGGTATTACCTGGAACACGATTGGGTAGCGCATGAAGGGGGCTATGTGTTTGAGCCGCCCGGCGAAACCCACACCTTGATCGTCCCTGACGATTGCGCAGACATGGTCACGCTCTTCACCGTGCACGGCTCACTGATGTATGTGGACCCTCAGGGCAATGCCACGGGGTACGACGATGTCTTCACGCGCATTGACAAATACCGTGAGCACTTTGCCCGTGTGGGCCTGGGTGAGGATTACGTGAAGCAGTTCATGCGCTGAGCCAACGCCACCCGCCTCTAGACAGCCGTGCTCTGCACGGCTGTGTTCATTTCAACTCAGCCAGAGGCAACGGGCCGTTGTTGGGGATGGGGGTGCGGTCCACATTCAGTGTCATGGAGACCAGGGTGTAATAGCCGTTGACGGCAATCAGGTCCATCACGCCCCGCTCCCCGAATTGCTGCAGGGCTCGGGCATAGGTGGCGTCACTGACACGGCGAGTCTTGTGCAATTCGCGTGAGAAGTCGTACACAATTTCCTCATCCTGCTGCATCCCGGTCGGGCGCTTTCCTTCAGCCACCGCCTGCGCCACCTGCGGGTTCAAGCCCGCTTGCATGGCCAATCGGTGATGGGCATACCACTCATACTGTGATGTCCATTCGCGTGCAGTGATCAAAATGGCAAATTCATTCAGACGCGCACCCAGCGAGCTTTTAAAGCGGATGTAGGAGCCCAGTTGCTGAATGGGGTCTGCAGATTCCGGAC
>VEQI01000081.1 GCA_018883305.1 Limnohabitans sp.
TTCACGAGCTCATCGCTGGCTCCAGCCTGACCCTGATTCCTCAGGCTGCGCATCTGGTCAATGCTGAACGGCCCGAGGCCTTCAACCAAGCCTTGATGGCGTTCTTGCAGCGTGTGAAATAGGGCGCATGAGCTGCCCTTCAATCCGGCTTGCGAGGGGGCTCCTGATGTCCCCCAAACTGCTTGCGCATGGCCGACAGGGTTTTCTCCGCAAAGGTGTGGTCCTGTCGGGATCGGAAGCGCGCATATAGCGCAGCTGACAAGACTTCGGCCGGCACGGCCTCTTCAATGGCGGCCAGCAAGGTCCAGCGGCCCTCGCCGGAGTCCTCCACATGACCGGAGTAGCCACTGAGATCCGGGTCCTGCGCCAATGCAATGGCGCTCAGGTCCAGCAACCACGAGGACACCACACTTCCGCGACGCCACAATTCGGTGATGTCCGCCAGTTCCAACTGGTAGCGACGCTCGGCCGGGATGAAGGATTGACCTGCCCCTTTGAGAATGTCGAATCCTTCGGCAAAGGCCTGCATCATGCCGTACTCGATGCCGTTGTGAATCATCTTCACGAAATGGCCTGAACCGGCGGGGCCGGTGTAGAGAAAGCCCTGGTCCGCGGTGGACACACGACCTTCACGGCCCGGTGTGGGTTCCAGCTGACCGCGGCCTGGCGCGAGATCACGAAACAAGGGTTGAAGATGCTCAAAGGCGGTGGCGTCGCCGCCAATCATGAGGCAGTAGCCGCGTTCCAATCCCCAAACCCCACCGCTGGTGCCCACGTCCAGGTAGCGTAGCCCGCGGGCTTGCAAGGCTTGTGCGCGTCGTACGTCGTCAATGTAATGGGTGTTGCCGCCATCGATGAGGATGTCTCCCGGGGACAGCAGTTCAGCCAGGGCTTGCAGGGTAGTTTCAGTGACTTCACCCGCAGGCAACATCACCCAGACGGCCCGGGGCGCAGACAGTTGCTGCACCAACGCCTGCAGGCTGTGCGCCGCATGCGCCCCTTCGTCGGCCAACGCATCCACCGCTTGTGCATTGGCATCAAACACCACGCACTCATGCCCGCGCGTCATCAAACGCCGCACCAGATTGCCGCCCATGCGGCCCAGTCCCACCATTCCCAACTGCATGATTCTTCCTTGATATTCGTAACTGGCCGACATTGTCGCTGAACGCATGACGACCTTCGTCCTTGGCAGGAATGGGCGGCACGCTGTCAAGCATGCATGGGACAAGTCCTCGGCCGGCATTGGTTAAGCTCGCGATCATGAAACACCTCTTTGGACGCCAGGCCTTTGTCGAGTTGCTGATCAGCGAAGGCATCACCCATTTGTTCGGCAACCCCGGCACCACGGAGCTGCCCATCATGCAGGCGCTGCCGGAATACCCAGAGCTGCGCTTCATCCTGGGCTTGCAGGAAGCTGTGGTGGTGGCCATGGCCGATGGTTTTGCCCGCGCTTCACGCCAGCTCACGGCGGCCAATGTGCACGTGGCACCGGGGCTGGGCAATGCCATGGGGTCCTTGTACAACGCCAAGTTTTCAGGCTCTCCGTTAATACTCACGGCAGGTCAACAAGAACAAGGGCATGGCCTGCTGGAGCCTTTGCTGTACGACCCGCTGCCCCCCATGGCCGCACCGCTGGTGAAATGGTCCGTGGAGGTCACGCAGCTGCAGGATCTGCCACGCATCATGCGACGTGCCGCCAAAGTGGCCTGCACGTATCCCATGGGCCCCGTGTTCATCAGCCTGCCCGGCGACATCCTCAACGCCGAGGGTGATCTGGACATGGGCCAATCGGTCCGCATTGACCCGCGCGTGCGTCCCAGTGACGAGGTGCTGGCCCATTGGGCCCAGTTGCTGCTCAGTGCCAAGCGACCCTGCATCATTGCCGGCCAGGAGCTGGCCATTCACAACGCCTTTGACCAGGCCGCTCAACTGGCCACCCTGCTGGGCGCCGCTGTCTTTCAAGAGCCCGTCCCCTACAGTGCTTCCTTCCCCACCAACCACCCCAGTTTCCAAGGGATGCTCACGCGCTCACAGGAAAACGTGCGTGCCACGCTAGAGCCGTATGACCTCATCTTGTGTCTGGGGGCGGACTTGTTGCGCATGTCGGTGTACAGCCCTGTGGAGCCCTTGCCTGCGGGCGCACGCGTGCTGCACCTGAGTGAACGCCCTTGGGAGCTGGGCAAGAACTACCCCACGGAAGCTGCCGTGGCTGCCAATGTGAAGGAAACGCTCAACGCCTTGTTGCCGGTGCTTACAACCAGCCAACAAGACAGCGACCGTGAAGCCGTCCGCGTTCGCAACACCGCCTTGGCCACGGACAACTGGACTCAGCGCTATCCGCAACGCGTGGCTATGGCCAAGTCGCAGGAACACCAACGACCGCTCACTGCCCCGGCCATGCTGTGGCACCTCACCCGTGAACTGCCGCGCGATGTGATTGTGGTGGAAGAGGCGCTCACCTCCACGCATGCCCTGCCCCATTACCTGCGTTTGCATGAACCCGACAGCTTCTTTGGACTGGCCAGCGGGGGGCTGGGCTTCGCCATCCCGGGCGCCGTGGGTATCAGCCTGGCCAAGCCTGGCCGTGCGGTACTGGCGGTGGTGGGTGATGGCAGCGCCATGTACAGCATCCAGGGTCTGTGGACGGCGGCTCACTTGAAGCTGCCCATCACCTACGTCATCACCAATAACCGCAGCTATCGCATCATCAAGGAACGGTTGATTTCCATGCAGCAATGCGACAAGTTCATCGGCATGGACATGAATGACCCGGCCATCGATTTTTGTCAGTTGGCAGGCTCCATGGGCATCGAGGCGCACCGCATCACCGAAGCGCAAGACATCACACCGGCGTTGCAGCGTGCCCTGGCCAGTGGTCGACCGCAGCTGATTGAAATCATGATGTCCAACGGCTTTGGGCAGTAATCCATCGCCGTATCGCGCCTTGGAAGTGACCTGGCCGCTTGAACGGTACGACAACCACGGTTACACCGTGATAGCCGCGTGCACCAGGTTGCTGATCTGATCCAGCCGCACCGAATGCCAGGGATCAGGCACCCGTGAATTGGTGATGTAGGCAAAGGACAAGCCGCTGTCCGGATCGGCCCAGCAATAACTGGTGCCCACGCCCCCATGGCCAAACGCGCGCGGCGAGGCCAGCGAGCCCAAGCCCCGAATGCCCACGGTGTTGCCTCGCAAATGGGGACCCAGACCGCGGTGCATGGCCATGCCCATGAACTCATCCGCGCGGTCACCGGTGTAGTTCCGAATGGCATACGCCAAGGTGCGGGGAGACAACAACTGCACACCATTGAGACGCCCGCCTTGCAGCATCATCTGGTACAGGGCCACCATGCCCTTGGCGGTGCCATATCCACCGCCGCCCGGTGCGCCACTTTGCTGCCACGCCTCATCCGTGCTTTCGCTGCGAAGCTGATAAGTCCCCGGCGCGCTGCCTGGTTGATATAAAAATGACAGGCGATGCACTTGCGTGCGCGGCAACCCGACAAACAGGTCGTTCTCCAGGCCCAGCGGACGCAGCACCAGGTCCGTGATGGCCTGGCGAAAATCTTGCCCGGTGATGGCCTCGATCACCATGCCCAGCACCCAGTGTGCACTCAACCCGTGGTAATGAATGCGTGAACCCGGTGCCCATTGCAACTTGAAATCACACACCGCCTGAAGCACGCGCGCGTGGTCGGCAGCCCACTCGATGGGCATGTCCGCATCGGGAAATCCCCCTTGATGGGTGATGACTTGAAACAAGGTGATGCCCGCCTTGTCATGCTGACCGAATTCGGGGAGATAGTCCGTCACGGCATCCGTGAACCGCAGTCGACCCTGTTCGTGCAGTTTCCACAAGGCCGTGGCCGTGATGATCTTGGTGTTGGAGTACAGCAGCCACAGCGTGTCATCGCTGGCCGGCATGACGTGGGTATCAGCCGCATCGCCTTGACCGATGCGCGCATGACCAAAACTTTTGCTCAACAGCAAGCGTCCATGATGCGCCAGGGCAAGTTGACAGCCGGGATAACGACGGTCCTGAATGTGCTGTTCAATCAACTGATACAAGGGCTCCAACGCACCAGGGCGCAAGGGAGCGCTGTTCAGGGAAGCCTTGGGAAGGGGGTAAGCCATGATGAATCCTCGTTCTGACACCAGCTCTGATGGGCTGGGCGCTTCGGTTCATTATGACGGACTTGTCGCGCAGGTGGCGATGCACACGTGCCGTCATCCAACAGGTGATCGACAAGCCCACGCGGATTGCGCACAATGCCGGCACGCCCCGTGGCGATCCAGCGACTGCATTAACAAGACGGAGACAACACCACCATGAGCGCTTTCCGACTGCTGAGTGACCGTGTTCCTTATCAGGCCATGCCCGACCGCCCGGCGCTGAAAGTGCCCAACGGCAACCGCATGATTGTCTGGGTGATTGTCAACGTGGAACACTGGTCCATTGAACGAGCCATGCCGCGCACCGTGTTGCCGCCGCCCATGGGCCAGCCGCTGTTGCCCGACCTGCCCAACTGGGCCTGGCATGAGTACGGCATGCGCGCGGGTTTCTGGCGCATCCATGACGCCCTCAAGGCGCGCGGCATCGTCCCCACGCTGGCCACCAACGGCATTGTTTGCAAATCGTATCCACGCGTCGCCAAGGCCGCGCTGGATGCCGGCTGGGAGTTCATGGGTCATGGCTATGTGCAAGGCCCCATGCACAAGGTGGACGATCAGGTCAGCGCCATTCGTGACACGCTGGACACCATCCGGCAGTTCACCGGCAAGACGCCTCGCGGTTGGGAGAGTCCGGGTCTCACGGAAACGGATGACACACTGGACCATCTGAGTGCGGCAGGCATTGAGTATGTGGCCGACTGGGTGATCGACGATCAACCCACCTGGATCCACGCTGATCCAAGACCCGTCCTGTCCGTTCCCTACACCGTCGAACTCAACGACATTCCCCTGATGGCCATTCAGCACCATCGCGGCGATGAGCTCTACCACCGAGGCATTCAACAACTCGATCGGTTGTGGAAAGAAAGCGCGGCGCATCCGCGCGTGATGGCCATCAGCGTGCACGCCTACATCACCGGGGTGCCCCATCGCATCGAGGCCTTTGAGCGTTTGCTCGACGCCGTGCTAGCCAAATCAGAGGTGGCCGTGATGACGGGCGAACAAATCTCGGACTGGTACCGGGCTCAGATCCCGGCACCCAACGCCCGCTAAGTCCAGACGGGTCAGACCTTGCCCAGGGCCTGCAAGACCCGTTGCGGGGTGAACGGCTGCATGGACACATTGCCACCCAGGGGGCCAATGGCGTCGTTGATGGCATTCATCACCGCGCCTGGCGCCCCGGCGGTACCAGCCTCCCCTGCACCTTTGGCACCCAATTCGGAGGTCTTGGTGGGTGTCTGCACATGGCCCACCACGATGTCAGGCATTTCTGCCGCCATGGGCACCAAGTAGTCGGCCATGGAGCCATTGAGCATCTGCCCATCGTCGCTATAGAGGCACTCTTCAAACAGTGCACCGCCAATGCCCTGGACGATGCCCCCACGAATTTGCTCGTCCACCAGCATCGGGTTGAGCACCGTGCCGCAATCTTCCACGCACCAATGTTTGAGCAACTTCACAAAGCCGGTCTCGACATCCACTTCCACATACGAGGCCTGAATCCCGTTGGTGAACGTGAAGCCGTATTCACGCGGCGTGAAATGACGGGTGACCGTGAGTTCTGACTGGAATCCCATGGGCAGCGTATCGGGACGGAAATACGCCACACGCCCCACTTCACTCAACGGCATCCGTTCTTGACCAGTCAGGCGGTCCACCACGGCATTGTTTTGCACGTCCAACGTGGCGGCCTCGACCTGCAGCACCGCCGCAGCCACGGCCAGAATATTGGCGCGCAAGGCCTTGCCCGCTTGCAAGACAGCCTCGCCACCAATCCCCGCACCGCGGGAGGCCCAGGTGCCGCCCCCATAAGGCGTGACCGCCGTGTCACCGGTGACCACTCGCACCTTGTCCACGCTCACGCCCACGGCACTGGCGGCCACCTGGGTGAACACGGCCTCGGTGCCCTGCCCTTGCTCCGTCACGCTGACCAGCACGTTGACCATGCCGGCCGGGTCCAGACGGACCGTGGCGCCGTCCTGCGCTGAAATGCGGGCGCCACCCACACCATAAAACGCGGGGGACGGATTGGTCACTTCAATCATGGCAGCAAACCCAATGCCGCGATGGATGCCACGCTGACGCAACTGCGCCTGCTCACGTCGCAAGCCGTCGTAGTCCATCAACTGCAACAGTTGATCCAGGCATTGATGGTGCGACAGTTTTTCAAACTTGATCCCCGAGGGGAAGGTGTAGGGATAGGCGTCATCGGCAATCAGATTGCGACGTCGGAATTCCACCGGGTCCATGCCAATGGCGCGCGCACCCTCGTCCACAATACCCTCGGTGATGGCCACCGCGATGGGGTGCCCCACCGCCCGGTACTGGCAGGTCACGTTCTTGTTGGTAAACACCACATCCAACCGGGCACGGTAGTGCTTGTGCCGATAAGGTCCGCCCGTGAGATTGACCACCTGGTTGCCTTCGATGCCGCTGGTGCGCGGATAGACCGAATAAGGACCAATGCCCGTCAGATCGCGCAAATCAAAACCCACGATGTCGCCGTTGCGGTTGCAGGCCATGCGCACCGTCACGGTGTGTTCGCGCGCATGGATATCGGTGAGGAATGATTCCAACCGGTCGGCCACGAATTTCACCGGACGCTTGAGCATGACCGACAACGCCGCCGTGGCCATTTCGTCCGCGTAGACGTGCACCTTGATGCCGAACGAGCCGCCAACATCCTTGCACACCACCCGCACATTGGATTCAGGAATGTTCAAGTGACGGGAAAAGATGTCCTGCATCATGTGCGGCGCTTGCGTGCCTTGATACACCACCAGCGTGTGGTCTGCCGGGTTGTAATCGGCCAACACACCACGTGGTTCGTTGGTGACGCCGGTGTGTCGACTGAAGTCGTAGGTCTTTTCCACCACCACCTCGGCCTGGGCAAAGGCTTGCTCAAAACCCTCGGTCACGAGTTCACGGGAGAAGCACAGGTTGTCACCCAGGTCCGGGTGTATGACGTAGCGGTTGGACAGCGCATCCTTCATGTCCGTGACCGCGGGCAGCACGTCCCATTCGGTCACCACATGCTCCAGGGCATCCTCCGCTTCACGGCGCGATTGCGCGACGATGGCGGCCACGGCCTCCCCCTGCCAGCAAACCCGATCAATGGCCACCGCGTGTTGTGGCGCCGACTTGATGCCTTTGAGGTGCCCCAGCACCCCCACCCAGGGCGTGCAGAACTCGGCGATGGCTTGACCATCCACTGCCGCAATCACCCCCGGCTGACGCCTGGCGGCCGACAAATCCAGATGCGTGATACGCGCATGCGCGTGCGGGCTGCGCACAAACACCACATGGGCCATGCGCGGCAGTCGCAGATCGTCCAGGTACATGCCACGCCCTTGCAACAAGCGACGTGCGCCATGTCGTGGCGTGCTTTGCCCGATCGGGTCGGCTGCACGTGCCTTCACCTCGGGGGTCAGGGGGAGTTCGTTTCTGGCGTTCATGACGATGCTCCTGTGGTGGCAGGTGCTGAAGGCATCAGTCGTTGCTCGTTCAACACGGATTCGATGGCATCCACAATCGCTTGATAGCCCGTGCAACGACAGTAATTGCCGGAAATCAAATCACGGATCTCATCGCGTGAGGCCTGGGGATGATGGCGAACGATGTCCAGTGCGGTGATGAGCATGCCCGAGGAGCAATACCCGCACTGGAAGGCGTTGTGATCCAGAAACGCCTGCTGCAAGCGGCTCAACTCGCCCCGATCGGACAAGCCCTCGATGGTGTCCACTGCCCGCCCCTGCATCTGCACGGCCAGGGTCAGGCAACCGCGCACCACCTGACCATCCACCATCACTTGGCAGGCACCACACACGCCATGCTCACAGCCCAGATGCGAGCCCGTCAGGTCATGACAGTCCCGCAGGTAATCCACCAGATGCTGGCGCGCCGGAATGGCCTGCTCCACGGCTACGCCGTTCAGGATGAAGCTGGTCTTGACAGTGAATTCGCTCATGCGTTTCTCCAGGCGGCCAGTGCGCGGCCCAACAGCACACGGGCACAATGCATTTTGGTGGCAGGCGTGGCTTGCAGGTCGCCGGTGGGGTGCAAGTCATGCTCCAGGGCCTGTTGCGCCAGACGGATGCTCTGCTCATCCAGCTTCTGGCCGTTCAAACTGTCCATGGCCTTGACGGCCAGCAATGGGCCATCTCCCATCGCCAGAAAGCTCAAACGCGCATCGGTCACCACACCCGCGTTCATCCGTGCCACGCAGGCCAGTCCCACCATGCCGTAATCACCGCGCCGCCGGGACAACTCATCAAAGTGAAATTGCTGACCCGCTTGCGCGCAGGGCAACTCGATGGCCGTGAGCAATTCACCAGGTTGCAGCGCCGTCTGGTACAGCCCCACGAAATACTCAGCCACGGGAATGCGACGCTCGCCGCTCGATCCCTGGGCAATCAACACCCCGTTCAAGGCTTGAACCACGGCCGGGTATTCCGCCGCCGGATCTGCCAGCGCCAGGCTGCCCCCCATGGTGCCCACATTGCGGATGGCCAGATGCGCCACATGGGGCACGGCTTGCGCCAGCAAGGGCACGGTGGCTTGAATGAGCGGTGAATCCTGGATCTGCCGATGGGTACACAAGGCGCCAATCCGAATGGTTTGACCCACCTGACGAATCTCGGCCAGATCAGGAATGCCGCGGATATCGATCAAGGCAGGCGGTTGCGCCAACCGAAGATTCATCATGGCCAGCAGGCTTTGACCACCTGCCAACCAATGTGCCTGACCGTCATAACGGGCCATGCAGGTCAACGCCTCCTGGAGGGACGAGACACGGTGATATTCAAATGCGGCTGATTTCATGACGAACACCCTCCCCATGGCTGGTCCTCGCAGGCCAGCCCTCCGTTGCCCATTGCCGGGTGACGCTCAGTGCGCCACGCCCAGATAGAAACTCTTGACCAGTTCGTTGTTCTTCACGGTTTCGACATCGCCCTGGAAGACGATTTCGCCGTGCACAATGATGTAGCCATGATCCGCGATGCGAATCGCCTGGTTGAAGTTCTGCTCGGCCATCAACACCGTGAGTTGATATTTGTCTTTCAGTTCCCGAATCTTGGTGATGGTGTGCGAGACCAGCAAGGGCGACAACCCCACAGACGGCTCATCCACCAACAGCACCTTGGGCGAAGACATCAAAGCACGGGCAATGGCCAGCATTTGCTGCTGCCCCCCGGACATGGAGCCCGCCAGTTGGCTTCGTCGCTCCAGCAACAGCGGGAAAGCTTCGTAGACAAACTCCAAATTGCTGGCGATCTGCGGACGAGCAATCTGGCGATACGCGCCCAGCAACAGGTTCTCTTCCACCGTGAGCTTGGGGAATAGACGTCGCCCTTCCGGGACCAACGCCACCCCCAGGTTGACGATGTCTTCGGTGGCCATGCTGGACAGCTCATGACGTTGCCCGTCGATCTCCAGCATGATGGAGCCACTGTCGGGTTTGACCATGCCCATGATGCATTTCATCAAGGTGCTCTTGCCATTGCCATTGGTGCCCAGCAATGCCACCGTTTGTCCCTGGGTCATGTCCAGGGACACGCCCATCAAGGCGCGCACCGCGCCGTAGCCTGCGTGCAGGTCGCGGATTTCAAGCTTCATCGCCAAGGTATGCTCTCTGTACGTCGGGGTTTTTGAAGATGCTTTCGGGCGTGCCCTCGCAAATGATCTTGCCGGCATCCAGACACACCACACGCTGCGAAAACTTCATCACCGCCTGCATGATGTGCTCAATCATGATGATGGTGATGCCCATGGCATTGAGGTCAAACAGAATCTGCAGCACCTCGTCCACTTCCGCACCAGCCAGCCCGGCCATGGCTTCATCCGAGATCAGCAGTTGCGGCTTGGCCGCCATGGCCCGTGCCAGCTCCATCTTGCGCAGCTCCACCTGGGACAATTGCTTGGAGGAGACCTCGGCTTTGGCGGCCAGTCCCATGCGATCCAGAATGTCCATGGCCTCTCGTCGCTCTTTGGGACCATCTGCGCCCCCCACATAGGCAAAGGGCACCAACAAATTCTCCAGCACCGTCATGCTGCCAAAGGGCCGTGGAATCTGGAAGCTGCGCGCAATGCCCAGCTTGGTGCGCTGGTAAGCAGGCAGTCCGTGAATGTCGCGGCCGTTGAAACGGATGGTGCCCCCATCATTGATCAACGCACCCGAGATGCAGTTGATCATGGTGGTCTTGCCCGAGCCGTTGGGCCCGATCAGGCCCAGACGCTCGCCACGCTGCACGTGGAGGTTCACGCCATTGAGGGCGGTGAATCCTCCGAAATGCTTGCTGACGTTGTTTACTTCGAGGACTGCTTCCATTTTTTCACCCATCCGAGCACGCCATCCGGCGCGGCCACGACAAAGAACACCAGCAGCAAGCCCACCACCAGCACATTGAGCTCGCTGGAGATCGTGACCGTCACAATCTGCTGCAAGGTCCCCAGGAGAATCGCGCCAATGACTGGCCCCATCCAGTGGGACGTGCCACCAATGATGGGCATGCCCAGTGCGGAAATGGAATAGCTCAAATTGAAGGTGGACGTAGGCTCGATGTAACTGAGG
>VEQI01000082.1 GCA_018883305.1 Limnohabitans sp.
GCCCTATGAGGCCTTGCAAGGCTGCGCGGCCTTGTTGATCGCCACGGAGTGGAAAGCCTTTCGAAGCCCGGACTTTGAACGCATGAAGCGCATGCTGCTTGACCAGCGCATCTTTGATGGTCGCAACATGTACGAACCCGAGGTGATGCGCCAACACGGCATGGACTACCACGGTATTGGACGCATGGCCCGTGCCGAAGAAAGTGCCCACACTTACTCGCCCAGCGCAGCAGACCTCTTGCGCGTGTGATAGCGCCAGGCAATCAGCAGCATCCCGGCGCTGATCCAGGCGCCCAGCACGCTGCTGATGGTGAAGAATGACAGATCCAGCGCCATCAATCCGCTGTAGGCCAGCATCATGGCCATCACACTCAGATTTTCATTGAAGTTCTGGATGGCAATGGATTGACCAGCGGTCAGCAATTGACAGCCCCGGTGTTGCAGCAGGGCATTCATGGGCACCACAAAAAATCCACCGCAAGCCCCCACCAGCACCATCAACGCCAGAGCCACGCCCGGATGATGAATCCAATTCATGCATGGCAAGGAAATGCCCAGGACCAGCCCCATGGGCAATACCCGCCAAGCGCCTTCCAAAGAGACCCAGCGCGCTGCCAGAAATGCACCACCCACCACGCCGACGGCCACGGCACCTTGCAAATAGGCCGCGCGGTCCAGACTCATGCCCAGATGCGACTGTGACCACTGCAGCACCAACAGCTGCATGGTGGCGCTCACGCCCCAAAACAAGGTGGTGACCCCCAGCGACATGCCGGCCTCGGTATCGGACCACATGCGTTGCAAGTGTTCTGTGGTTTGTCTTAGCAATGCCGCAGGATGCGCCATCACGCGTGGGTAGGTGGCTTGACTGCCTTGAATCCAGAGGTTGAGGATCGAGGCCAGCACGTAACACAACACCGTGAACGCCAGTGAACCACAGAGCAAGGAGTGCGTGTTCAAGGCCGAGCGCAGGACCTGTGTCAGTGCGTTGAGCGTGAACGTCTCGCTGATGAGAAATCCCCCCATCATGATGCCCAACACCGCCGCCCCCACCGTGCTGATCTCGATCCAGCCGTTGGCTTTCACCAATTGGCTGGCAGGCACCAGCTCGGTGATGAGACCGTATTTGGCGGGAGAGTACAGGGCGGCCCCCAATCCCACGATCATCATGGCCGGTATCACGGGCAGGCCCAGCAACATGCCCAAGCAGCCCAGGGCTTTGATGCCATTGGCGACCAGCATGACACGAGGTTTGGGCCAGCGATCTGAAAGCACACCGGCCACGGGGGCGGTGAGCACGTAGAACGTGGTGAAGCTGAATTTGATGAGGGGGATCCACCATCCCGCTCCCCCTTGCTCCATGTGCAAGGCGATGGCCACCAGCAACAAAGCGTTGTCTGCCAGTCCCGAGACAAACTGGGCGGTGATCAGCCGATAAAAATTCGCACCCATGGTGGCGAGGCAATTCCGCTCAATGGGTCGGTCGGCGGTAAGAGCTCAGGGCGCGCTTGCGCTCCAGGAGACCCAGGACGCGGTAGGTGATCCATCCGATGAAGGCGGAGCACACCACGAAACCCCCATAGGCCAAGGGCCAGTCGATACCCTGGGTCATCATGGAAAATTCGGACATGCCGCCAATGCCTGCCAGAATGTTGATGGGCATGAACACCACACTGAAGATGGTGAGTTGATTCACCCGCTTGTTCTGGTTGATGTTGATGAAACCGATGGTGGAATCCATCAAAAAGTTGATCTTGTCAAACAGAAACGAGGTGTGGCTGTTGAGCGACTCGATGTTGCGCTGGATTTGTCGGCAATCCTGAATTTGGTTTTCAGACAGCAAACGTCCGCGCAACAAAAAATTCAAGGCACGTTGTGTGTCCAGGATGTTGCTGCGAATGCGGCCATTGTGGTCCTCTTCCTCGGCTATGTCGGACAGAATGCCGGCGGCCATCTGGTCGCTGATGGATTCGCTCAACACGTGACGACCGACCTGGCCCAGCTTGCCATAGATATTTTCCAGCGCGTCCGCTGAACACTCCACATCCGCCGCATACAAATCGATCAGCACGTCCCAGGCGTCGTTCACATAGCCAGGTTGGTTGCGCGAGCGTTGCTTTTGCAGATCGAAGATGGGGAGTGGTTCACGCCGAATCGAAAACAGCATGCCATGATGAACCATGAACGCCACCGGCACGCTGCGTGCATGCTGTGCTTGAATTCCCAAAAAATTGGAATGGAGCATTAAGTCGTCATCATCGCTGACTTGAAATCGGGCGGTCACTTCTAGCTCGTTTTCGTCCAGCAGTTCAGGCAGCTTGACTTGAAACAGTGTTTCGATGAAGCGGCGCTCACCCAGGGTCACGTCGATCAGGTCCACCCAGACAGGCGCATGATTTTTCAAAACGGAAGAATCTTGCAATGACACAGAGACCAGTCGACCATTGCTGAGTTCATAGCATTGAATGCGCTGGTGATCAACGGCGGGTGATTCGAGATTCAGTTCCATGCGTCGTATCTCCGGCAGGCTCCATAACACCCGGTTGGCTTGTTCAGGAGGGATCAGTTGCCACAGGCGTTGTGCGCTGGGCGTATCAAGCGCACTCAGACACTGGGCGATTTGCTCCGCAGTGGTGAGCGTGATGTGGGATGCAAGCTCGGCGTCCTGCTGTCTTTGAAGTAGCGAAGAGGCCACTTCGTGCTTGTGCATGCTTTGGTGTTGCATCAAGCCATGAACCCGCCGCTGCTTGTTGATCACATCCAGCAATGAGTTCATGGGGTGAGGGGCATGCGGCCTGTCAGCAGGGGTGCCCGGGCAGTGCCCGGCAAGAGGCGTCATCGTAGTCATGATTGGTGACGATCGCGTGACAAAACCCGGTTGAACAGGGCGGTGTCGCAATTCATCCATCTTTCATGTTGAGTTCCTCAAACTGTCACGATTGACACGTAAATTCAGCGCATGAATTCCCTATGCTGAAGGAGTGAGATGCATTACAAAGCCGTATTCATCTCGGATATTCATCTGGGTACGCCCGGCTGCCAGGCAGACGCCTTGCTGGAGTTCCTCAAGCGCGACACCTGCGACCAGCTCTACCTGGTGGGGGACATCATTGACGGCTGGGCCTTGCGTCGACGCTGGTACTGGCCTCAGGCGCATAACGATGTCATTCAAAAATTGTTGCGCAAGGCCCGCAAGGGTTGTCAGGTCATCTATGTGCCGGGCAATCACGATGAGTTTGCGCGTCAATTTGTGAATCACCACTTTGGCGGCATCGAGGTTCTGGAAGAAGCCGTGCATCTCACCGTCGATGGGCGCAAGCTGTGGATCATTCACGGCGATTATTTCGATGCGGTGGTTCGGTGTGCCAAATGGCTGGCCTACCTGGGGGACCATGCCTATGAGCTGGCGCTCAAGCTCAATCGTTATCTCAATCGGTTCCGCGCACGCCTGGGGTTGCCGTACTGGTCGTTATCCGCCTATCTCAAGATGCGTGTCAAAAAGGCGTTGAACTACGTCACCGACTTCGAACGAGCGGTGGCGCATGAAGCCCAACGAAGAGGTTTCCAAGGTGTGGTGTGCGGACATATCCACCACCCAGAAATACGTGACATCGATGGCGTGACCTATTTCAACGATGGCGACTGGGTGGAGAGTCTCAGCGCCCTGGTTGAACATGTGGATGGACGTTTTGAGCTCATTGCCTGGCCACGCATTGTGCCGCTGGCGCCGTCTCTCCAGGTGTCTTTGCCCGCGCCAACCGGATTGCCACAGCCCATGCCCATGCCACAACCCGCCACGCGTGAATCCACGCCGGCTTCCATGGACGTGTCGGGGCACCGATGAAAATCGCGCTCATCACGGATGCATGGCGCCCACAGGTCAATGGGGTGGTGACCACGCTGGTGGAGTTGGTGGATCATTTGCAAGCGGCCGGCCATGAAGTGCTGGTTATTCATCCGGGCATGTTCGACACACGTCCTTGCCCTGGCTATTCGGAAATTCGTTTGGCGCGACGTCCCGGCCGTGCCTTGGGGTTGCTGTTGCAAAGTTTTGACCCGCAAGCCATTCACCTGGCGACCGAGGGGCCGTTGGGTTGGGCAGGGCGTCGTTATTGCTTGCGACATCGGCTCGCCTTCACCACGGCCTTTCATACCCGATTCCCCGAAATTTTGCAGGCAGCCGCCAGGGTGCCGCTGATGCTGGGCTATGCCCTCTTTCGATGGTTTCATTCGCGCTCACATGGGGTGATGGTGCCCACACTGGCTGTGCGTCAATTGCTGCAGGCGCGTCGGTTCACTCGGCTGCGTGCCTGGACCCATGGTGTGGACGAGCAGTTGTTTGCATATCGTTCGCTGGTACAGATGCATCCCACGTTTGCCGGACTCAAGCGGCCGATTGCCTTGTATGTGGGTCGCATTTCTTACGAAAAAAACATCCAGGCTTTCATTGACATGCCCTGGCATGGCAGCAAAGTGATTTGCGGCGTGGGTCCCCTGGAGGCCTCTTTGCGCCGGGAGTGTGCCGATCTGCTCTGGATGGGGTTGGTTTCACGTCCCGAACTGGCGCGCTTGTATGCGGCATCGGATGTGTTTGTGTTTCCCAGCCGACACGAGACCTTTGGTCTGGTGATGCTGGAGGCCATGGCATGCGGCACCCCAGTGGCGGCTTTCCCGGTGGATGGTCCCTGGGAGGTTTTGGGTGTGGAGGGCGATGATCCGGCCACGGCGAAGGGGGGCATATTGTCGGACGATCTGGCGCAGGCTGCGCAGCAGGCGTTGCGCGTTCCTCGGTCTGAGGCACGTGCACAATCCGAACGCTTCAGTTGGGCCGAGGCGACAAGCCAATTCGTCGCTCACCTCGTCCCCACGCGAGGTGAGACACTGCCTGAACGCTGAGGTGCTGCGCGCCTCGGGGCATCCGTCCATGTTGTGTCGGGCGCTCAGGTGCCAACCACTCCGCCATCAATTTTGCGAATAGCCAAGGTGGCTGAGCGCGGCCGTCCATCTGCGCGGAAATCGGGCCAGTTGGAGTATTTGCGTGGCTGAGCAGGGTCACTGCGCTCGCTGGGACTCTCGCCCGGATGCTGGATGTTGACAAACACCGTGGTGCCGTCCGGCGTGCCGGTCATGCCCGTGATTTCGCAACCGGCTGGTCCCACCAGGAAGCGGCGGACTTCGCCCGAGCGCGGATCCACGGCCAACAGGGCGTTATGCCCCAGTCCACTCATCTCGCCCTTGGCCAGGGTGCTGCTGGCGATGTCGGTCTGAATCCAGAGCACGCCTCGCGAATCCACCCACAGGCCATCCGGACAAGCAAAGGCATCGCCACGAATATTGCCTTGTGCTTGCGCACGCGATTGCTGGGGATCTCCGGCCAGCACCAGGTGATTCCACTCAAAACGGGTGGCATCAAAGTCGCCAGTCTCTTTCCAGCGGATGATGTGCCCCATGCTGTTGTTGGCGCGGGGATTGGCGGCATCCACGCCCGGTGCATCCCCCACGCCTCGGTTGGAGTTGTTGGTGAGGGTGACGTAGACCCAACCTTGCGGGTCAACCTCGATCCACTCGGGGCGGTCCATCTTGGTGGCGCCCAACAGGTCGGAGGCCTGACGGCTCTTGATCAGGACATCGCCAGCGTCCTGGAAGCCGTGGGCCGCGTCAAGGGAATGAGCGCCGTGTATCAGCGGCAGCCATTGCCCGCGACCATTGGCGTCAAAGCGCGCCACATACAAAGTGCCGTGATCCAGCAGATGCTGATTGGCTTTGGCGCCTCCAGGTTGCACACGATCCCGACTGACAAACTTGTAGATGTACTCGAAGCGAGCGTCCTCGCCTGAATACACCACCGCGCGTCCCTCCTTGGTCAGCACGATCCGTGCGGCCTCATGCGCGGCACGCCCCAGCGCCGTTCGCTTGACAGGCACTGAACTCGGGTCTTGCGGGTCGATCTCCACCATCCAGCCAAAACGGTTGGGCTCATGTGGGTTGCGCGTGGCATCGAAGCGGGCATCGTGCTCATGCCAGCGGTAACCGGCGCCACCGCGCTTGAGTCCCCAACGCTTGCCATGGGCATCGGGTTGTGCAGGTCCATCGAAATAGCCGATGAAGTTTTCCTCACAGGTCAGCACCGTGCCCCAAGGGGTGATGCCGCTGCCGCAGTTGTTGAGGGTACCCAGCGGTGTCAAGCCACGCGGATCTGCCGCCGTGCGCAGCAGGGGGTGTCCTGCAGCGGGTCCAGCAAAGCGCATGGGTGTGTTGGCGGTGATGCGTCGCGCATACGGGGAGGGGCGTACTGCTTGCCAACGACCCTCTTGAAAGGCCACCTCGACAATGCTCAGGCCATGCGCAGCCTGGGATTTGCGGACTTTTTCAAGCGACCAGGTCGTCATGCCATCACGGTGCAGTAGCCCGTCGTCGGTGTATTCATGGTTGATGATTAGCAAACCTGTCCCGAGTGCGGGTAACGGCAGAAACTGAATGCCGTCATGGTGCATGCCCAGTTGGGCCGCTTGTTCTGCCGCTGAGTTGGACGCGTCCCAGCGAAAGGCGGGCGCTTCGCCAGACAACCCGACCGGTTCACCCCAAGGTACCAGCACTTGGGCCACATAGCCCTCGGGCAAAGTGACTTGATCCAGGGTGTTGACCGCCACGGATTTGAAACCGATGGCGGTGCTTGTCCCTTGACCGGGCGTGGCGCAGGCACTCAATCCCAAGCCGGCCAGCAGTTGAACTCCCAGTGCCCCCAAGCCACCCCCAAGCACCTGGCGCCGTGAAGGCGAGGAAATACGGTGAATGTCTGGATTGGTGGAATCGTTGCTGTCTTCCATGTCGGGAAATGGGGTGGTCATAGGAATGGGACGTCGCGTGAAATGAAAACAAAAGTGGTGAGACTCTAGATCTCGAATATGGCATTCATGTGACAAAACAGGGCTGACAGCCCTGTTTGACAGCGGAAGCGTTTTTGTCATCTTGATGTCATAAAAATACGATGGTGCTGCGGGGAGAATGCGTCCCTTTTTGGGCACCGTGCCCCTTGACCCTTGAAATACCCCCTGATCGATCGCGACCACAGTACGCTGGCATTCAATGAGCGCGTGTTGTCCTGGGCTCGGCGCGCGGATGTGCCGGTGTTGGAGCGCCTGCGCTACCTGTGCATCGTGTCGTCCAATCTGGACGAATTTTTTGAAGTGCGCATGGCCTTGCACTTACGAGCCATGCAAGACCGCCACCGTCACGCGGGTTTTACCCGTCAAACCTATCAGGCCATCTCCAAGCAGGCCCATGAGTTGGTCCATAGTCAGTATGAGGTCTACAACAACCAATTGATCCCGGCCCTGGCCAAGGCGGGCATCCGTATCGTCTCGCATGCCGATCGCAATGTGGAACAACACCGCTGGGTCAAGCGCTACTTCGACCAGGAGGTCAAACCTTTGTTGATACCAGTGGGGCTGGATCCGGCGCATCCGTTTCCACAAGTGGCGAACAAGTCCTTGAACTTCATTGTCAGGCTCAGTGGTCCGGATGCTTTCGGTCGAGATAACGAGATTGCGATTGTCAAGGTCCCTCGGGTGTTGCCCCGACTGATTCGCATGCCAGAGCGGGTGGCTGGCACGCAGACCCTGGTGGTGTCTTTGTCCAGCATGATCCGGGCGCACCTGAAAGACTTGTTCCCCGGCCGCAAAGTGGGCGAGTTCTCCCAGTTTCGTCTGACCCGTGACTCCGATCTTCTGGTGGATGAAGAGGAGGCGGTCAACTTGCGCAAGGCCTTGCGTCAAGGCTTGGCGCAGCGGCATTACGGACGAGCGGTACGCCTGGAGGTATCGTCTGGTTGCGACGAGTTTTTATCCTCGTTCTTGCTCAATCAGTTCGAACTCCCTGAACAAGCGTTGTACCGTGTGCATGGCCCCGTCAATCTGGTGCGCTTGAACCAGTTGATCGATCTGGTGGATCAACCGGCATTGCTGTTCCCGGCATACCGTGCGTCTTACCCCACACAATTGGCCAAGGGGCAGTCCATTTTTGAACGCCTGCAACAAGGCGATGTGTTGTTGCATCATCCATTCGAAAGCTTTGATGGTGTGCTCGATTTTTTGCGCGAAGCCGTGCAAGACCCGGACGTGCTGGCCATCAAGCAGACCATTTACCGCACGGGTGCCAACTCGGAATTGATGGATCTGTTGCGTGAAGGGGTGCGTCGTGGCAAGGAAGTCACGGCCGTGGTGGAGTTGAAAGCGCGTTTCGATGAAGAGGCCAACATTGGTTCGGCCGAGCAGCTCGAATCCATTGGGGCACAGGTGGTGTATGGCGTGGTGGGCTTGAAAACGCATGCCAAGATGTTGCTGGTGACCCGCCGTGAGGGGCGTCGTTTGCGGCGTTATGCACATCTGTCCACCGGCAATTACAACAGTCGAACAGCCCGTACCTACACGGACATCGGCCACATGACCTGCGACGCGGAGATCACGCGGGACATCGATCAATTGTTCACGCATGTGGCCAGTCAGAACCGATTGCCAGCGCTGCGCCGATTGTGGGTGGCACCTTTCAAGTTGCATGACCGACTGGTCGATGCGATTGAACGCGTGGGACTGGCGGCGCAAGCCGGCCAACCCGCACGCATCGTGGCCAAGATGAACTCGCTCACGGATGAGCGGCTGGTGCAGGCACTCATCGAAGCCAATCAACGCGGCGCAGAGATCGACCTGATCGTGCGTGGGGCATGCATTCTGCCGGCCCAGGTGCCAGGCTTGACAGAAAGAATCCGTGTGCGCTCCATCATCGGGCGCATGCTGGAGCACACGCGGGTGTTTTATTTTCAAGTGGGGCCGGTGACTTCGTTGTACCTGTCCAGTGCCGACTGGATGAACCGCAACATGGTGCGTCGTATCGAGATTGCCTGGCCCGTCAAGGATGCGGCCTTGCGTGACCGCATCATGGCGGAATGTTTGGGCAACTACCTGGCAGATACGCAGGACGCCTGGGTCTTGCAACCCGATGGCCGTTATAAATCCCTGATGGCGACACCGGCTACCAAGGCAGGTCACCGCCGAAAGGTGAGTGCCCAGGCCAACCTGATGAAGCAATACGCGGCCACTTGAGCCGTCTCGCCCTCAGTCGAGTTCCACCGCCAGGTGCCAGGTGGTCTTTTGCCAGGCCTGGACTTCCTCATTCAGCAAGTGCGCCGATTGGGGGTATTTTTCTGCCCATGCGGCGGGGACGGACAAGGTGAACTGGCGCGACGGGGTGCCAGAGCAATGCAGGTTCAGCGCCTGATCGTCGGGATCGCGACGTGCGTGGCACAAGATGACGGCCAGACGCAGGCACATCAGCTGCGTGGCGAATGCGTCGTCATCGAAGTCCACTTCCAGTTTTCGCAGCTTGCCACGATGTCCCAGTACCAGCAGACTGAGACGATGCAGCTCTGACACGGCAAAGCCGCTGGCGTCCGAGTTGTCCAGGATGTAGGCCCCATGCTTGTGATAATCGCTGTGTGAAATCATGGCGCCCATCTCATGCAGTTGGGCCGCCCATTCCAGCTTGCGTCCGATGCGATGGGCTTCGTGCTCGGGCATGTCGGCAGAGGTCTGCGACAGCAAACGCATGGCCACACGACGTACCCGCTCGGCTTGAGCCAGATCCACACCAAAATTCTTTTGCAAGCGTTTGACGGTGGTGGCGCGGACATCTTCCTGTTCGCCTTCGCGCTCCAGCATGTCATAGAGCACGCCATGGCGTAATGCACCATCGGCCACGTGCAAGACTTCTATGTCCAGCAAATCAAACAAGGCCATCAACACACTCACACCACCACCGATCACGGCGCGTCGGTCTTCTTTAAGTCCTTCCATGCGCAGCTTGTCGGCGTTTTGGGCGCGCAGCATGCAGCGTTTCAACCAGGCCAGGCCCTCGCGGTTAATGATGCCTTTGCTCCAGCCGGCCAACGACAGAATGTCGCCCACGGCCCCCACCGTGCCGGAAGAACCATAAGCCACATCCCAGGCATGTCGGGGATACAGACTCAAGGCTTCATCCAGAATCGCCTTGGCAGCAATTTCAGCGCGCTCAAAGGCCCCGGCAGTGAGCTGTCCGTTGCGGAAATACTTCATGCTCCAGGCCACACTGCCGACTCGATAGGACTCGGTCACGCTGGCTTCCAACCGTCGCCCCAGAATGATCTCTGTTGAACGTCCCCCGATGTCGATCACCAAGCGTCGATCCTCCGACTGGGGCAACAGATGCGCCACGCCCTGGTAGATCAATCGCGCCTCTTCGCGACCAGAGATGACCTCGATGGGAAAACCCAGAATTTGCTGCGCCCGGGTGAGAAAGACATCACGGTTGCGGGCTTCGCGCAGGGTTTGTGTGGCCACGGCCCAGACCTGCTGCTTTTTGAAGCCAGACAAGCGCTCGGCAAAGCGCGCCAGACACTCCCAGCCGCGTTGCATGGCCTCGTCACTGAGCAAGCGTTCGCTGTCCAGGCCATTGCCCTGGCGGACAGTTTCTTTGAGATATTCCACCCGGTGGATCTGGCCATGGGTGAGTCGGCCGATCTCTAGCCGGAAACTGTTGGACCCCAAATCGATGGCGGCCAGGAGGGTGTCATTTTTCATCTGGTGGGAAAACCGGGGGGCGAGATGGGCGCTTTGTGCGCCCTGAGGTTGTGCTGGATATGACGCCATGATGTCATTCGAATGACAACGGATGTCATGAAGTCGGTGTGTCAA
>VEQI01000420.1 GCA_018883305.1 Limnohabitans sp.
TCTCAGTGTGATGCAGTAAAGCCACCCAAAGGCGGTTGTCTCGTGACAGGTGGCAACCGCCTCACATCCAGCGCTTCAGAGTCTCACGCGCAATGAGTTCGCCATGCTCCTGCACAAAATGGCCGGCCTGTGGGAGCAGCATGGGTTCAGGCATGCCGCGAATCAGTTGGCAGAGTTCACGCATCACCGGCTCACCCAAGACAGGATCTTGCTGCCCAATGGCCATCAAACTCTGGCCATTCCATTCGGTCTGCCAGAACGCCTTGGCCAGGCGACTTGACGACACGCCCTCATCCGAAGGAAATTCAGGCACCATGGGTGGGAAGGCGCGTAATGCGGCTCGATGACCCGCATCAGGAAAGGGGGCGTCATAAGCCGCACACTCCGCAACTGTCAGCATGGGGTTGCCACGTCCCAGCAAGCGCCCCACTTCGAAATTCGGTTTGTTGGCGCACATCTCTCGCCAAGCCTTGAAGCCCTCCGAGAGGGGGACTTCAGCGGTTGCCAACAGAGTGTTCATCACCAGCAGATGACGGTAACGGTCAGGCGTAGCCATCGGTAACGTCAATCCCAGCAGACCGCCCCAGTCCTGCACAACCAGTGCCACGCGTTGCAAATCCAACCGCTCGATGAACTCCAGCAACACCTGGCGATGCCAATCAAAGTGGTGAAACGCCTCGCGTTTGGGTTTGTCGCTCTTGCCAAACCCGATGAGATCCGGCGCCACCACCCGATGGCCCGCCGCCAGCCACACCGGCATCATCTTGCGATACAAATAGCTCCACGTCGGATTGCCGTGCAAACACAGCCATGTGATGGGGGCTTCTCGCGGCCCTTCATCCAGATAGTGCACGCGCAAGCCATCCAGGCTGGGGAGATCGTTGACATAATGCGGCGCCCAGGGATAGTCCGGTAAGTTCTCAAACCGTGTCTCTGGTGTCCTCAGTGCATCTTCGCGCAATGGCATACGTGCCCTCCCCTGTGTCTGGCGTCGTTCCACAAAAAAAGTTTGCAACAGCTTTCCGCAATCATCCTGCAGTACACCTGAGCTGACCTGGGTTTGATGATTCAGTGCTGCTTGAGCGAACAAATCCACCACGGAGCCCGCGGCACCGGTTTTGGGATCCGATGCGCCAAACACCACACGAGACAGACGCGAATGCAAGATGGCACCCGAGCACATGGCACAAGGTTCCAGCGTGACATACAGCGTGCATCCCTCCAGCCGGTAGTTGCCCAACTGGCGAGCAGCGTCCCGCAAGGCTACCACTTCGGCGTGCGCCGTGGGATCATGTTGCGCAATCGGTGCATTGCGCCCGGTGGCCAATAACTGCCCATCCTTGACAACGACAGCGCCTACCGGCACTTCGCCAGCCAGGGCCGCCTCTTGCGCTTGGGTCAGCGCCAGGCGCATCCAGTGTGCGTCGTCGTGGCTCACACCATGCCCAGTCGCTTCATCCACATGGCCAACGCCTGCTCTTGATCATGGCCCGCGGCGTAAGCGGCATGCATGGCCGCATGGGCCTCAGGCCGATGTTGATTGAGCTTGACCGAGCATTGCAAATCGATCACACGCAACTCGAAAGCCGCGATAGCTTGCAACATTTTGCTGGCGTAGTCCTCTGGCAGGCTACGCCATTGCGCGGCATAAGGCGGTTCGTGGTCAGAGATCAATTGCTTGAGCAGGGCATCCTTGGCTTCTTCCCCCTCCAGCAGTCGCGCCTGCACACGGGCCTGGACAGCGAGGTAACACCAGGTAGGCACTCGCTGCAAGTCAGAATACACCTTGGGCGACATGTAGGCTTGCGGCCCCAGAAAGCACGCCAGCGCCTGCGGGCGTTGTTGCAGGTAACCCCACAAGGGATTGCCACGGGCGCAGTGACCCAGGATGCAAGCAGGTTGACCACCCTCTTCCACCAACTTGAGCGGCAGATGGGTGACAAACGGAAACCCCGAGTCGTCCGTGGTCACCAGACTGGCGAACGGGTGTTCGCGCATGATGGTGGCCGCATGCTCGGGGTGATTGAATTGTTTGGGCAGATACATGGTTGAAATGTATCAAACCAAAGTCAAACCACTCAGCCGGTTCGCCAGCGTGCGGGCAGGATGCGCAAGGCATTGTCACGGTCAATGGCACGCAGCTCACTGGCACTGAACAAGGGGGCCAGACCCTGGACATGCTCAATCCCGGTGCGGTAGGGATAGTCGGTGCCGAACACGATCTGAGACACCTCAACCAGCTTGGTGAGAGACGCCATGGCAATGGGGTTGGACGCTTGCGCCGTGTCGTAATAAAAACGGCGTAGCTGGGCCATCACCGTGTCATAGTTGAAGCCGCGCTGTTTGAGATGCGGCATGCGCACGGCCTGAATGTTGAAGCGTTCGGTCAGCGCGCTGATGGTGCCACCCGCATGTGAAAAGATGAAGTTCAGGTCAGGAC
>VEQI01000083.1 GCA_018883305.1 Limnohabitans sp.
TCCTTGGACGTGGCGGCGGCCTTGGAGGCCTTCTTGAGCTGCTCGATCAGAGCGGCCACGGCCTTGTCGATGCCGCGCTTGAGGTCCATGGGGTTCATGCCGGCGGCCACGTACTTCATGCCTTCGCGAACGATGGCTTGGGCCAGCACGGTGGCGGTGGTGGTGCCGTCACCGGCGTTGTCGGAGGTCTTGGAAGCGACTTCCTTGACCATCTGCGCGCCCATGTTCTGCAACTTGTCTTTGAGCTCGATCTCCTTGGCCACGGACACACCGTCCTTGGTCACGGTGGGGGCGCCGAAAGAGCGCTCGAGCACCACGTTGCGGCCTTTGGGGCCCAGGGTCACTTTCACGGCGTTGGCAAGGATGTTCACACCCTCAACCATGCGGGCACGGGCTTCGCCGCCAAACACTACGTCTTTTGCTGCCATTTAAATAGCTCCTTGAATCTTGAAAATATCGACGGAAGTGATTGCCTCGGGCAATTACTTCTCCACCACGGCAAACAGGTCTTCTTCCTTCATGACGAGGAGTTCCTCGCCATCGACCTTGACCGTCTGGCCGCTGTACTTGCCAAACAGGACGCGGTCACCGACCTTCACGCCCACCGGGGACAGCTCGCCCTTGTCGTTCTTCTTGCCCGGGCCCACGGCCAGGATTTCGCCCTGGTCAGGCTTCTCGGCGGCGGCGTCAGGAATGACGATGCCGGAGGCGGTTTTGGTTTCGCTGTCAATGCGCTTGACGATCACGCGATCGTGCAGAGGACGAAGTTTCATGAGATCTCCCAGAGGTGAACCAGATTGAGTCAAACAAAACGCTCAAGGAATTGAGCGTCGATTGTTTTGTGGAGACGGGTGAATGGGTGTTAGCACTCATCTCCAACGAGTGCTAATCATAAGGGCATTTCAAAGGATTTCAAGCGGGCTCAGGAAAACCCTGTTGTCTGAATCTGAATTGAGACCTGATTTCCATGGGCATCGGTTTTTCCGGGCTTGTGTCGCATTTTGCTTTGATGCATCGAAATTAATTAGCTAATAAATGCTTACAAAAATCTGTAATTGAACTAAAAATAGCCTATTTTTATAGTCCTGCATCCACGAAATACCCGGCTTGACTGAGCCATTGGTATTGAAGGTTATCTCCGATGCAGCGCGCCACCCTCACATTTCCATCCGCATTCACTTCCCCTGGTGCTTGGGGAAAACCGCCATTGAAGGTCTGCCTGGTCCTGCTTGTGGTGGCCGGGTATGTTGACGCAATTGCAGCCACCGAGCCTTCTTTGCCCGATCCGGCGCACTGGGTGGGGGCCGTCCTGCAGGCCCATCCCCTGGTTCAAGCAAGGCGCGAAGAAGCCAAGGCCGCGCAGTCAGATCTGCAAGCCGCCCGTTGGCAATATGCCCCCACGCCCAGTGTCACGCATGACACCTTGCGCGGACAGTCGGCCTCGGTGATGCGCCTGTCCCAACCCGTGTGGGATGGCGGCAAGATCGCCTCGGGCATTCAGCAGGCCACCATCCGCGCCGAGTTGATCCTGACAAGTCTGCATGAAGTGGAGCACGAGCTGGCCACGAAATCCATGGGCTATTGGCAAACCTATGCCGTTCAAACAGCTCGTGCAGAAGTGCTTGAACGGGGCATGCAGGCACTTCAGGATCTGGATGAATTGATGTCGCGGCGTACCGACTCTGGTGTGTCTGCGCTGGCCGACCTCAGCTTGGCGCGGGTTCGCCTGATACAAACTCGCGCCGATCTCAGTCTTGCTCAGGCTTCACGGGCTACGGCCATGAGCCAGTGGCAACAACTGTCCACCAGGCAATCCCTGGAAGAGGTTCTGCCCGCCGGTGCCATCCGTCTTCCCCCACTGCAGGACAGTGTGGACGGATTGCGCGAACTGGCTCGCCAGCAACACCCCATCGTGATGCGCACTCGTTTGCAACTGCAACTCCAGCAGGCCGAGTTCGATGCCTTCAAGGCAGAACTCTGGCCCACGCTTTCTTTGCGTGCTGAACGCCAGCGCGGCCAGATAGAGGGCATGCTGGCCGAAGGCAATCGCTTGTACGCCAGTATCCAGTACACCTTGGGCGCAGGTGTATCTGTCCTCCCTCGCCTGGAGGCCGCGCAGGCGCGCCTGCAGGTGGGGCAGCGGCAACAGGAAGGCACGCTCAAGGAGTTAGACGAGCGCCTTTTGCAAGACTGGCAAGAGTATGCCTCCCTGCGCATGCGGCTGCCGGATTTGCAACAGGTTCAAGAGATGGCCCAAGCGCTGACGGAGTCTTCCAAACGCCTCTTTGTCACCGGTCGCAAGAGCTGGCTGGATCTGCAAAATGCCTTGCGTGAGCAGTTACAAGCGGAGCTTGCCTGGGCCGAAGCCCAGGTCCAGGTTCAGGCCTTGCACCATCGTCTTGCGCTACATGCGGGTGTGAGCTTTTGGTCGCTGGCCCAGGAGCGTTGATGACCGCAACCGTCATCCCCGATGCGCATGAAGCTGACCTGGCACAACAAACGAGTTGGCTGATCCGGCGATGTGCTCAGTTGCGCCCCTGGATGCAGCAAGCGCGGCCAGATGTCATACATGCTTGTGTCTCCTTCATGAAAGACATGGAGGCACTGCATTTGGAGGGGGCTCGCCAAGTGCAAGCCTGCCAGCAGGTGTCAGAGGCCTTGCAGGGCTTGGGTTGCCCCAGTCTGATTTGGTCTAGTCATCAAAGCACGCAGGTGGGTCCCTGGATTGGCTGTGCGCCTCAGATAGGTTGGTTCATTCTGCACGCCCGTCAGTCGGATGGACATTGGCTGTTTGAAACCATGCAGGGTGTGTCGCGCCGGGCTGACTGGCCAACCGGTGCGCGGGTAGCGGCACTGCCCCTGTCAGCTGGTTGGCGCCAAGAGGGATCGGCGCGAGCGCTGGTGATGCAGGTCCTGCGCGAGAGTCGCTCGGGTCTTCTTTATGTGGCTCTGTGCAGCATCACGGCCAATCTGCTGCTGTTGGCCACGTCGCTTTACAGCATGCAGGTCTATGACCGTGTGATCCCCTCGCATGGCCTGTCCACACTGGTCACCTTGACCGTTGGCGTGTTGCTGGCCATCACGCTTGAGCTGGTCATCAAGCTGGCGCGCTCCACGCTGATGGACCACAACATCCGTGCGATGGACACCCGCTTGTCGCGCCAAATTTTCGAGCGCTTGCTGAAGGTTCGGCTGGATCAATTCCCACCCAGCGTGGGCACCTTGTCTTCTCAGTTGCGCAGCTACGAAATGATTCGTAGCTTCATTTCATCTCTGGCTTTATACACCTTGGTGGATGCGCCATTTGCAGTGGTGTTCCTGGCGGTGATGGTCATGATTGGCGGCAGCATGGTGGCCGGAGTGGCAGGGGCGTTCCTGGTGCTGTCGCTGGCGGTGGGGTTGCTGGCACGTACACGCATAGAAACCCACACACGGGAGAGCATGGCCGCAAGCAATCGCAAACTGGGCTTGCTGGTGGAAACGGTGGAAGGCGCGGAGCGCATCAAGTCGCAAGGCAGCGGCTGGACTTTCCTCAACCGTTGGAACAGCCTCTCCGAGCAAGGCATTGCCGAAGATGCCAAGGTGCGGCATAGCAGCGAGTCCGCCACGTATTGGGCGGGCTACCTTCAGCAGGTGAGCTATGTGATGCTCATTGCCGTGGGGGCCTGGATCGCCACCACCAGCACTGATCTCACCTCAGGTGGTCTCATTGCCTGCTCCATCATTTCGGGGCGTGTGCTGGCGCCCATCGGCATGTTGCCGGGACTGACCGTGCAATGGGCCAACGCCAAATCGGCGCTGGACAACTTGGAGCGCATGTTTCTCTTGCGTGGAGACAACCACGGTGTTGAACAACCCGTGACGCGTGAACACATACGTGGCCACTTGCTGGTCCAAGATCTGAGCTTTGCCTACGGTCAAGGTCCCAAGGTGCTGTCATTGCCGCAATGGTCAGTCAGCCCGGGTGAACGGGTGGCTGTGCTGGGGCTGGTGGGTAGCGGCAAAAGCACCTTGCTGAAATTGTTGGGGGGCTACTACGCCCCCGTCAGTGGACGTGTCACTCTGGATGGACTGGACCTGCAACACATTTCCCGAGACAGCCTGAGCGAACACATCGGCTACCTCCCACAGGACGTCAGGCTGTTTTCCGGCAGCTTGCGTGACAACCTGGTGAGTGGCCTGGTGGGGGTGTCGGACGAGGTGCTGTTGCAGGCCTGTGCCGATGGCGGGCTGATGGATTTGATCCGCACACATCCGCGTGGACTGGATCTCCCCATCGGTGAAGGTGGCAGCGGTGTGTCCGGTGGGCAGCGCCAAGCCGTGGCCTTGACGCGTTTGCTGCTGGGTCGACCTCGCGTGTGGCTGCTCGACGAGCCCACCGCCTCCATGGACGATGGTGCCGAAATCCAGGCCATGAATGCCATCCGAAAAAATATGCGATCCAACGACACCTTGGTCCTGGTGACGCACAAACCCCGCTTATTGCAGTTGGTGCAGCGCGTGATGGTGCTGGGGCCTCAAGGCGTTGTGCTGGACGGCCCGCGAGACCAGGTCTTGCAACGATTGCAGCAAGGACCGCGCGCGGCGGCAGACCCTGGCATCGATTCGGCAGCCCCGATCCAGGAGGCGGCATGACGGGCGACGTGCAGATGAACACGCAGCGACATCGTGCGTTGGGTGTCTTGATCTTGGTCCTGATCTTGATGGCATCCATCCTGGCATGGGCGGCCACCATGCAAATTGAACTTCGAGCACAGGCCGTGGGGCAGGTGATGGCCAGTGAGCGCACGCAGGTGGTGCAGGCCTCTGTGGATGGCGTGGTCAAGCGCTTATTGGTCCGAGAAGGGCAGACGGTGGAGCGCAATCAACTGCTGGCCGTCTTGGAGCAGGTGCAAGCACAAGCCGCCGTGAATGAGTCAGACGGGAAAGTGGCCGCACTTCGTGCAGCCATCGTGCGGTATGAAGCCGAACTCCGCGATACGCAGACAGAGGCGGTGGTGGTTGCCACCGGACGAGGCGGTCCACGTGCTCGCATGAATGTGCTGGACTTTCCGCCAGCCTTGCGGGCGTACCCTGACTTCGTTCGCAACCAAACCGATTTGTATGAACGTCGCCGTCGGGCGCTCCATGAGGAATTGCGGGTGCTCGGGCAGTTGCGTGACAACGTGTCTGAGGAGCTGCGATTGAGTGAGCCCTTGTTGAAGACGGGGGACATTTCCCGGGTGGAAATTCTTCGATTGCAAAAGCAGCTCGCTGAGCTGGATGGGCAAATTGTCAATCGTCGCAACAAATTTTTTCAAGACACGCAAACCGAACTCACTCGCGCACAAGAAGAGTTGCGTGCCCAGCAGCAATCCCTGACAGACCGCAGCGTGAATTTCGAGCGCACAGAAATCCGCGCGCCAGCCCCTGGCGTGGTTCGCAATATTCGCGTCACTACCCGGGGTGCACGCGTTCGTCCAGGTGATGTGATGCTGGACCTCTTGCCTACCGAAAGCGAATTGATGGTCGAAGGCAAGCTCAAGCCGGGTGATATCGGCCATGTGACGGTGGGTCAGCCTGCCACGGTCAAGCTCGATGCCTGGGACTACGCCCTCTATGGCGTGCTGGACGCCGAGGTGGTGTATCTCAGCCCGGATGCGCTGAATGAAGACACCCGTGCGGGTGAGCAAATTTATTACCGGATACGTGTGCGCATCAAGCCCAATAGCCAGCTTCGCGACCGTCAAGGACGCGTGCTGGATGTCCAACCCGGGATGACCGGCCAGATCGATGTGCTCACCGGTGGGCAAACCGTGCTGACGTATCTCACCAAACCGGTGACCAAAACCCTTCATCAATCTTTTCACGAGCGCTGATGCCCACCATGCAGGACCCAGACTCCAAAGACATCGTGTCGCCTGCACGCGAGGCGATGACGGATGCACCTGGTCAACCGTGGGCACCTGCCACGGCGGACATGAACCGGGGTGCTCGTCAAAGTAAGTTGCCCACACAAGAACGTCTGTCACTCGTCGAGCGCTCACTGCCCAAGCGTTCTTGGGATCAATTCATCAATGTCGATTTGCCCAGACAGACTTCAGATTCGCAAGATGACGTCCTGTCACGCAATGACCCAGAACCACCGGATTCATGGGTGGCACCAGTTGCCACGGAGATAGACCTGGTTGAACTGTCACGCCCGCCTGCGGATGAACCACTGCGCGCTCAGGCGGCTGTGCAAGACAACTTGAACATGCGGCCTTCGCAGCTGTTGCTGGGCCAGGCACCCGTCACTGGCACAGAGGAATACCTGCTGGTCAGCGCCACGTCGAGCCAGGCCGATACCTCCAGTTTCCCCTCCAGCATCGAGACTTCATCCACGCTGCCCGAGAGCACGCCAGCGTCGTCCTCCGGCTCCGGCTGGTTGGGACTGCTGGGCGCGGCCGCATTGCTGGCGGGTGCTGCTGGCGGATCAAAGGGAAGCGCCGAATCCACCACGTCCCCCACACCAGTCCCGCCCCCGACGGGATTGGTAGCCACCCTCACGGGCGTCCTGATGGCCGGCCCCATGATCAAGCCCTTGCTGGTGAGCGCCTTCGATGCCAAGGGCAAGCTGTTGGACGCCAAATTCACCGACAGCACCGGACGCTATACCCTGTCCATCGACAAGACCGTCCAATTCCAGGGTGGGGTAGTGCTGTTACAGGTCACCGACCCCGACACCTCCACCAAAAAAGATTACATCGACGAGGCTACCGGCCAGTATGTTGACGTGACGGATTTGCGCGCATTGACCTATGTCGACCCCGCTCAGACCGACGTCACGTTGACAGCGCAGATCACCACACTCACCACCTTGGCCGCAGAAAGGCTGGCGCCTTTGTCCAGCCAACCCAAAACCCCTTGGACACTGCCGGCCAGTGTGTCGGCCGCAGATGTGGCCCTGGTTAACAAGCAGGTGGCCGCATTGTTTGGGTTGGCCAGTGGTGCGGATGTCACTCTGCTGGAACCCAAGTCTGTCATTCTCTCCAACGGCTTGACCAACACGGACAGTAACGCCTACGGCAAGGCGCTGGCAGTGCTCTCTTACGCGCAATCAGCCAACCCTCAACTCAACGCCCGTGCACTTGCGCAAGCCCTGCAGCAAGGGACGTCCAGTGGCGCATCGCTCACTCCGCTGAACTTCAACACCACGGTGGCCGATGCCTTGCGCGTGGCCAGCTTGCAAGCCGTGCAATCCACCGGTCATTACCTCAATTTGCAGGATGCCTACGCCATCCAGCAATCCACGGCAGGTTCTCCCACCCGGGCCGTGGACTTTCGTTTTCTGTCAACGGAGGTCGATCTGGGCACCCAGGACCCATCGGCGGCGCTGGGGCAGCCGGTGTATCGGGTGACGCCGCTCACCAACTCGGGTGCAAGCAGTGTCGTGGGTGGGTTGGTCCAAGTGAACACCGGCGCGGTTCGTTTCGCGCTGACAGGACGTGATGCATCGGCCTTCATCTTGGATGCGACCACCGGCGCCTTGATGCTGCGCGCCACCGAAACCGCTGCCCAGGCCAAGGGCGGCAAAGGCTACGAGATCACGCTCAATGCGTTGGCGGATGTGTTTGGCACACCCGACAATCCCGCTGATGATGTCGCCACCAGCCAGACGATTCGTCTGCAGGTGGTTGACACCACCGCACCTGCGGCGCCAGCCACGCCGGTGATCACCTTGCGCCGTGCGCTGGTCGGCCGACCAGACGCCACCAGCGCTGCAGGCCTGCTGGATGTGTGGGATGACCTCTCCAAGCTGGAACCTGGCGTGAGGCATGACGTGGTGTTGACACTCACCAACGCCACCGACAGTGCTGGCCGAACCACTGTCACCCGCAACTGGACGGCTAGCCCAGACAAGCAACGCATCTCGCTCACCTCGGATGAATTGACACGTCTGGGCGATGGCAAGATTTTGGTCCGTGTGCAAGTCAAAGCGGTGGATGCGGCAGACAACTCACCCACCCCTGTGGTGCAGACCACAGAATTTCAACTCGACACCACGGTGACCACGCCCCGCGCTGCGATGCTCACCAACGTGGCGCCCCTGGGTTCTGCACTGCCGGTATCAGGTGATGGCAAGGTCCGAATCTACGACATCGAGCCCAATGCCCAGTGGGTATACGCCATCGATGGTGGTGCGGAAGTGTCGGGCACCAACACCACGCTGGACCTGGCCTATCTGGGCAGCGGCCCTCATGAAATTGCGGTTAGGCAAACGGATGTACTGGGCAATGTCAGTGCCACGGCTCGGGTGGCTTTTCAACTGGAATTGGCCTCACCAACCGGCATCGACGCGCAAATCTCCCAATTCAACTTCTACTCCGCCGATGATTTGCAGATGCTGGTGGGCACAGACACACGCCTGTTTCATCTGCTGGGCATTGACCAACCCTTCAAGGTGTCTGGCATGGTGCGTGGTTCGCTGGGAACCAACAAGTTGCAAGTGGGTGTGAACGGTGCCAACTGGCAAACCATTCAACTCGATGGAGACCTGGCATCCACCGGATGGGCCACGTGGAGCTATCAACCCTTGTTGGCCAATGGCGCGGGCACCCTGAGTCTGCGCCTGCTGGATGTGTATCAACACAGCACCGTGCTGACCAGTCGCAGCTACATCTACCAGGACGACACAGTGTTGCCACCCCCCACGCCGGTCTGGCGAGGGGTGGTCACCATCGATGCGCAGTCGGGCTTGATCACCTCGCTTGTGCGCGCTTCTGTCAATGATTTGCGTGCCCATGCCGTCGCCCAATACCAGCTGGCCTCGCAGCCCAATACGCCCTTGCTGGAGTCCGATTGGCGCAACGACATTCCACGCCCGCTGAGCGATGGCATCTATTACCTCTTTGTTCGGCAACTGGATCTGCTCACTGGCAAAGCCAGTGGTGTGGCCGATCCGCTGGTCATCAACCTGGACACCCAGGCACCGCCGGCTATCGCCTCCACGCGTGAGGGTTTGTACTTCTATCCCGTGGATGACCCGGACGGCAAAGGTCTGCTCGATACCCAGGCGCTGACTGACATCACCCTCATTGAAAACACCTCGTTCTCCCGTGCGCGCACGGTGGTGGTGCGACAAGCCTGGACGGATTTGGATATTGGCGCCACCTTGACCCTGCGCTGGGGCCATGTTTTGACAACTTACCGCCTCACCGCAGAAGACGTTGCCATGGGTACCGCCTACGTGCAGTGGAGCCAGGCAGACATTCAGAATCAGCCCGGTTGGGTGACCTTGCAAGCCTGGATGACGGACCTGGCCGGCAATACCAGTGCAGTGGCGTCTCGACAGTGGCAGGTCAAGCTTGATCCAGTGGATGCGCCACGCGTGCTGGGCTGGTACACCCGCACCAATGGGTCTGACACCGCCGCCCTGGACACGGACAACACCTTGAACCAGGCGGAGGTATCGCAAGGCGTGGTGTTACAGATCCAACTGCCTCTGCGCCAAAGTGATGGTTCTGCGCTGAGTTGGAGCAATAACAGTCAGGGCTTTGCGTTCAAGCTGAGCCTGTTGCTCAAATCACCCAGTCAGGCCTGGCGTGCAGATGCACAGACTGTCACCACCCGTTCGTTCAAATTGAGCGACATGGATGCCCAAGGGGTGGTGCAATGGACCTTGCCGACATCTTTGTGGAGTGGACTGGAAGGCGTTCAGCAACTCAAGGTGCTGGTGCAGAACAACGCATACGCCAGCACCTCCGCATTGCGGCTGTCTGAGACCACGCTGACAGAACTGGTGGTCGACACCTCGGCACCCAGCGCCATTTCGCTGTCCGTGACCCCTGACGGACAGCGTAGCGTTGCATTGGGTGTGGCCCAACCCGAATTGCCCGTGACCGTGAGTTACAGCGGCATGGCGGCAGGGGATGTCCTGGTTTTTCAATCGCAGTTGCCTTCTGGTGTTGGCATGGAAGCTATGCGCTATGTCCTGCAAGCGCGTGACATCACAACAGCCCAGGACGTGGGCACCACCACGATTCAAATCCCGCGGCAAGCCATCACACAGGGCCGGGGCGATGGTGTCTATGAGCTGAGCGTGGCAGTCAGTGATTTGGCGGGTAACCGTGCGGCTGGTTCTGGCGCCAGCAAAGCCAGTGTGATGGTCGATACGGTTGCGCCTGCTGCGCCTACCTTGAGCATTGTGAGTGGACAAGACATGTTCCTCAACGCGATGGAAGACGCCATCGACATCACTGTGACCTGGCCGGGTGGCGTTCGCTCCGCCACGGATCGGGTGCAGTGGGTCCTGGGGGGCAAGGACCTGACATCAGCCACGTTGCAATCAGCCACTGTCAGCTCGGCCACCTACCGCATCATGAAGGCTGACCTGGGTGCCGAAGGTCTGAAAGACTTGCGCGCACAACTGGTGGACGCAAGCGGCAATTCCGGTGCGTTCTCGGCCGCATTGACGGTTCAGCTGGACAGCCAGCCACACGATCCGCCTGTATTAGGACTCAACCCCGCTGATGGTAACCAGCGATTCCTCAAGGCCGGGGCCATCATGCTGCTGGATATTCGCAGCCCCCAGATGGTGGCGGGAGACATCCTTCAACTGCAGTTGGTCAATGCCAGCGCAGACCCAGCCACGCCACGCGTCCCATGGGGCGCGCCCATGGTGGTGACGCA
>VEQI01000084.1 GCA_018883305.1 Limnohabitans sp.
ATCTCAATGGCACCGAGTTAAGAGCCTTTGCGGGGAATTTCCTCTACTCCACCGGTGCCAATGAAACCGCCGGACGACACACCCTGGGGCATTTTGATTTGCCCATGCGCCACTGCACCATCATGCTGGATGAGCTGATGGTGGTGAACCAGGGCCAGTTGTGCAACGAGGCGTTTGCCTGATCCACGCTTTCACTCTCAAGGTCAACCATGAACAGCGACTATCTGCGTGACTACGCCGCCTCTGCCGACGCCAATGCCCTGGCGGATGGCCTGCCTCTGACACCTTTGCAAAAGAAACTCATCGCCCAGGTGGACGAGGTGGGCGTGCGCTGGGCCGAACGCGCCTTTGCCCATGACCGTGACGCCAGTTTTCCGACGGAAAACTTTCAAGACCTGCACAAGATGGGCTTCTTCGGGTTGTGCGTTCCCGAGCGGCTGGGCGGCATGGGTGCGGATTACCGTACCTACATGCTGGTGGCTTCGCGCATTGGGTATTACTGTGGCTCCACGGCCAACACCTTCAACATGCACAACGCCAATGCCTTGTGGACCGCCAGCATGGTGGATGCGCTGGACATGACGCCTGAGCAGCGCAGCCAGCATGAGCACAACCGTGCCATCCACTATGCCAACATGCTTCAGGGCGCCATCTACGCCCAGCCATTTTCAGAAGGCAGTGGCGCGGCAGCCGGCCGGCACCCCTTTGGCACCGTGGCCACCCGACGCGATGGCGGCTGGGTGCTCAATGGCAAGAAGATCTTTGCGTCACTCTCGGGCTCGGCCCAGTACTACGGCGTGCTGTGCACGGAGGATGTGCCCAACCCCACCATGGCTCACACCCTGTTCATGGCGGTACCGGCCAACAGCCCGGGCCTGAGCATCGTGGGTGACTGGGACCCGCTGGGGATGCGGGGCACGGTCTCGCGCACCCTGCTGCTGAAGGACATCCATTTAAGCGATGAAGCCGCCATGATGCCGCGTGGTGTGTATGCGCAGGCGGCCAGCCGCTATCCGCACATGTTCATGACACTCACGCCCACCTACATGGGTGTGGCGCAAGCCGCCTATGACTTCGCCGTGGCTTACCTGCGCGCCGACATCGACGGGGTGAATGTCAAGCGTCGCATGTACCCCACCAAACAAATCGCCATTGCCGAGATGTACATCAAGCTGCAGCAAGCCTGGGCACTGTTTCATCGCACCACCTCCGAATTCAAGCTCGACCCTTCCCGCAGCGAACGCATGCGCGCCCTGGCCTGCCAGTACACCATCATGGAATATTGCGCAGAGATTTGCTCCGCCGCCGTGAAGGTCTGTGGTGGCCAGGCCATGCTCAAGACCTTTGCCCTGGAGCGCCTATTCCGCGACAGCCGTTGCGGCGCCCTGATGCTGCCCTGGACGGCTGAGATTTGCCTGGATCGTCTGGGCAAGGGGCTGCTCTACAACGAAGGCGAGCCGCGCGAAGAAGCGGTGTGATGTGACCTTCACTCATTCACCATGGTGGTGGTGGCACTCAGCACCACGGCCTGGTTGATGGCGCTCATCAGGCTGCCCAACCCCAGTCCGGTATACGTGTAATCCACCTGCACACTTAAGGGGTTGGGGAACATTGCGGGCGTGGACTGCACGACGGTGACCACCGGGTCCTTGGACGTGCCCAGGGAGATCAGCGCACCCCGGGTGTAATTCAGCACCACTTGCTGAATCTCTGCGGTAGTCAGCTTGGGCTGGCGCAAGACAATGCCTGCGCGAGCCCCCTCACGACTGGCTTGCGTCAGCACGGCCTTGTCGTACAGCGCCACGCTCAGCTCGATCAAGCCAAAGAGCACAAACAAGAACACCGGCAACACCAACGCCAGTTCCACGCTGCTGGTGCCACGCTGCTTGCTCTCACGCTTTATCCATCTTGTCATGGTGTTCACCTCTCACGGAATACCGCCGGCACTCTAGTGCCCACCAACATGGCCGGATGTTCGGCTGCGCACGCACGTCATCGGACACCTGGCCTGCGGCCGAATGTGCGAACACAGACGGTGTTCTCCCCCCCTCGCCCCTTAAGGTCTCACCCGTGCTTGCAACACCCGGGTGTTGTCGGCATGTCTTTCAACCCTTTTTCAACTCAACGAGGTTATTCATGTACCAAGCACTGCTTCAATCCACCCGTCAATTCCTGCGCGACGAATCCGGCGTTTCTGCCATTGAGTACGGCCTGCTGGCCGCCCTGGTGGCGCTGGCCATCGTGGGCGGCGCTGGCGCGCTGGGCAAGGACCTCAATGACATCTTCTCGGCCATCGGCACCAAGCTGATTTCCTACAAGCCGGCTTGATCGGCGCCTTTGGCACTGGCCACCATGTCTGCTCTGTCCTGGGACGTCACGCGCTGGAGCGCCATGGGTCTGATGCTGCTGATGGCAGTGGCAACGGACCTGCGACACCGACGCATCCCCAACCGCGTCGTGCTGTCGGGTGCGCTGGCGGGATTGGCCCTGGCGCTGGGTCCAGGTCAACTGGGTCTGACGCTGTCTCTGCTGGGCGGCCTGGTGGCCTTTTCAATCTTCCTGACCCTGCATGTCCTGGGTTGGATAGGGGCCGGCGACGTGAAGCTGGCCGCGGCCACGGGCTTGTATTTCAGCCCGTCGCAAGCCGTCCAGGCTTGCTTGATGATTTTGCTGGCCGGTGGTCTGGTGGCGTTGCTTTGGCAAGCATGGATGCGCACCGGACCGCGAGGACAGATTCCTTATGGCGTGGCCATCGCGCTGGGATCTGGTTACCAGGCCTGGCGAGTGGGCGTTTTTTAAACCCTGAACACACGATGAATTCATACCGCTCCTTGATGGCATTGCTGGTCTCCACGCTGTTGGGACTGGGCGCAGTGGGACTGCTCTCACGTTGGATGCAACAACAAATGGCCGCACAAACCATGGACGTGGTGGTGGCAGCCCATGACATTCCGGTGGGCACGCGCTTGCAAGAAGGCATGTTGAAGTCCGTGCGCTGGCCCAGTGCCACGCCGATCAAAGACCCGTTGAACAACCTGCAGGCGGCGGTGGGTCGCGTGGTCAACATGGCCGTGTTTCAAGACGAGCCCCTGGTGCTGGGCAAACTCGCGCCGGTGGGTGAGAAAGGTGGCTTGTCGGCCCAGATTCGCGACGGGCAACGCGCCGTCACCGTGAAAGTGAATGAGGTGATCGGTGTGGCCGGGTTTGCCTTGCCCGGCAATTTTGTCGACGTGATGGTCAACACCACCGACCAACTCAACCACCCGCTCTCCAAGATCGTGCTGGAACGCATCCAGGTGCTGGCCGTGGCACAAGACATCACCACGCCCGAAGGCAAACCCAAGGTGGTGAATGCCGTCACGCTGGAGGTCAGCCCGGCGCAGGCCGAGGCCATTGATCTGGCGCGCAGCATTGGCACCCTCTCGCTGGTGCTTCGCAATCAGCGCGACCCTGCCGGCGCGGTCACACCGGGCGCGCGCAAGGACGACTTGTTGCGCACGGCCTGGCAGCCGCCCACCCGGTCCACGCCACCACCCCTGCGCGTGAAGCTGCCAGCAACGGCCCTCGTGCCGGCACCACAACCGCCCGTCACGCCCATCATCCGTGGCCTGACGCTCTCCGCCGAATAAATGGTCTTGCTTTTGAAAGAGAACTTCATGCGCTTGTTCCCGCTGGCTGTGTCTACTGGTATGCCCTCCCTCTGTGCTTTTTCGCTGTTCAACTGGATCACTTTCAAGTCGTGTGCCCCGCCTCATCAGCGGCCCCGCACACGCCAACGACTCACCACCTGGCTATGGCCGCTGATGGCCATGCTCACCCCATTGGCCCACGCCCAGAACGCGCCCCCGGCCAAAGGCAGCACCGCACCCGCCCCTGCTGTGGCGCGCCCGCCAGCGTCCACGGAGAGCGACATCATCACGGCGCCGGGTGTGCATCTCACACAAGGCAAATCCACGGTCTTGAAATTACCCGAGACCGCCACTCGCCTGTCGGTGGGCAACCCCGAGGTGGCGGACGTGATGCTGGTCAACCCGCGTGAGGTCTACCTGCTGGGCAAAAAGCCCGGCACCACCAACCTGTTTGTCTGGACACCCAGCGGCAAAACCACCATGCGCCCCGTGGAGGTGCGGGTGGACGTGGACACCTTGCACCACCGCCTGAAGCACCTCATGCCCAGTGCGGAACATGTCACGGTGGAAGCGCTGGCCGATCATGTGGTGCTCAGTGGTCAGGTCAGCGACGCCATGAAAGTTCAGCGGCTGGTGCAACTGAGTGAAGCCTTCAATGGCGGTCGCAAGGTGGTCAACCTGTTGCGCGTGAGTGGCAGTCAGCAGGTGATGCTGGAAGTGAAAGTGGCTGAAGTGTCCAAGACGCTACTGGAGCAACTGGGCGTGGACATGAACCTGACTCGAACCGTGGGTGGCACCTCGATCAATTTCCTGTCACAACTGCTGGCCTCCGGCTCCAGCAGCCTGAGCTTCACCCGGCCGGACGGGCGCACGCAAGTCACGGTCAATGCGGACATGAAGCGCGGTCTGGTGAAGGTGCTGGCCGAGCCCACCATCACCGCCATCCATGGTCAGGAGGGATCGTTCCTGGCAGGTGGCAAGATCTTCATTCCAGTGCCCCAAAGCAACACCACGGGGGGCACCGTGATCACCCTGGAAGAAAAAGAGTTTGGCGTGGGCCTGCGCTTTTTACCCACGGTGCTGGAAGACGGCGTGATTCATCTGCGTGTCACCCCCGAAGTCTCGGAGCTGTCACAGGTGGGCACCACCATCACCGGCATGACCGGGCAAACCAGCCTGCTGCCCTCCATCACCACCCGGCGTGCGTCCACCACGGTGCAATTGCGCGATGGTGAGAGCTTTGCGATTGGCGGGCTGATCAAGAGCAATGTTTCGCAAACCATCAAGTCCGTGCCCTTGCTGGGCGACATTCCGGTGCTTGGGGCCCTCTTTCGAAGCACGGCCTTTCAGACCGAGCAATCCGAACTGTTGTTTGTGGTCACGCCCCGCCTGGCGCAACCCCTGAGCACGGTGCAAAGCCTGCCCACGGACAGTTACCACCCGCCCTCGCGTGTGGAGCGCGTTCTGGAAGGTCGTCTGGAAGCGAAGGAACCTCCTCCGACGGCGAAGGAGCCATCTCCCACGCCGCCCACGTCCAGCGCACCCGTGCCCGCCCAAGCTGAGCAACCTTGAACCACCCCTCGCCTCACCCGGAGTTACCGATGATTAATTCACATGCATGTGGCCGGCTCGTCATGACCTGGGGCCTGGTCTGCACCATGACCCTGTTGGCTGGCTGCGCAGACACGCCCACCGTGGTGGATCGCCAATTCGGTGCGTCGCTGCGGCAGATCCAGACCGCGCAATCCGTTCACTTGCACCACACCCCCACCGCCTACCCGCCCATGGTGTCTGACGGCACCAGCGGCAAGGCCGCTATCGACCGGTTTCACAAGAGCTATGAAACACCCATGCCTCCGGGCAACATCTTCAACATCGGCGTGGGCACGCCGATGACGGCGCAACCCGCTCGCTGAAAGTCAACCATGCAAGTGGAACTGATTGCTGCCAGCCTGGATCGGCAAACCTATCTCACCACCTGGCTCGAATCTTTGGGCGGATTTGAATTGCGTGCGCAAGTGCGTCCCGACGGCCCAGGCTGGCCGCGCCACATCGCGCTGGAAGGCGTGGACATGCTGGTCCTGGACAGCCCCGTCGATGCCCAGCAGCAAGACCTGGCCGTGCTCAGCGAGTGGGTGCGGCGTCAGCCATCGCTGGGCGTGATGCAACTCACCGATGACAACGATCCGAGCTTTCTCCTGCAGGCCATGCGCGCGGGCGTGCGTGAGGTGCTGGGACTGCATCCAGAAAAATCCGACCTGATGGAAGCCATGCACCGGTTGCAGCGGCATGTCCTGTCCTTTCAGGCACAAGCCAGTGAAGCACGGGCGCAGACCCGCACACCGGGTCGCATGGCTGCGTTCATGCCATGCAAGGGCGGCAGCGGCGCCACGTTCATTGCCACCAATGTGGCGTATTTGCTGGCTCAGACCTATCAACAAGACACCGTGCTGGTGGACCTGGATCTGCAACTGGCCGATGCCTCTTACTACCTGTCCAATGACGAACATCGCAACAACCTGCTGGATCTGACCCGCCATCTGGAACGTCTGGACCCGCATCTGTTTCAGAGCAGCCTGCATCCCATCATTCCTCACTTGTTTTTGCTGGCCGCCCCCAATGTCGCCGAGCTTCATATCGACATCACCCCGGCGCAAATCGAGCGCGTGCTTCAACTGGCTCGCCGCGAGGACAGCACCGTCTTGCTGGATTTGCCCCCCCGGCTGGACACCGTCACCTTGCAAGCCATGGACATGGTGGATGAACTCTTTCTCCTCATGGACAACACCGTACCGCAGGTACGAGATGCCAAACGCCTGCTCACCATGTTGCGAGCACAAGGGTTTGGCGATGACAAGCTGCGACTGGTTCTGAATAAACGCCATCCCGGCAGCGACATCACACCCGAGCATATCGAGACCACGCTGGGGCTGAAGATTGCACACACGCTGCCCGCAGACGCCGTCACAGCCTTGCAAGCCATCAACCAGGGCGTGCCCCTGATGAGCCTGAACGCGAGCAGCCCATTGGTGCAAGCCCTGCATGAACTCATTCAGAAAACCTGGCAACTTCACGCGCCCAAGCGCAAAAGCTGGCTGGAACGCTGGTTCTGACACCTCTCCCCTTCACGTCTAAGGAAAGACCGCTGCCGTGGCCCTGAATTTTCGACTTGACCAAATCCGCACCCAAATTCACCGTGAAATGCTGGCCGAGATGGACCTGCGCCGCTTGGAGGGCATTCCACTGGACTTGCTCAAGCGCGAGCTCAAGTCGCTGGCCGAGCGACTCATCAGCGCCAAAAATGTGCCGGTCAACGAAGCCGAGTTGCGTCAGATCGTGCAAGGCATTCAAAACGAAATTCTGGGACTGGGCCCCATCGAGCCTTTGCTGGCCGACAACAGCGTGTCCGACATTCTGGTCAATGGACCGCACCGAATCTATGTGGAGCGGCGTGGCCGCATCGAGCCCTCTGCCGTGAGCTTTGACGATGACGTTCATCTCATGCGGGTGATCGAGCGCATCGTCTCGCGCGTAGGACGTCGCATCGATGAAATGAGTCCGATGGTCGATGCCCGATTGCCCGATGGCTCACGGGTCAACGCCGTCATACCGCCCCTGGCCATCGATGGCCCCCAGTTGTCCATTCGCCGCTTTTCCGTGGTGCCCTACACCATGGTCGACTTGCTACAACTGGAAGCCCTCACCTCGCCCATGGCCGACTTCATCCAAAGCCTGGTGCAAGCTCGGGTGAACCTGATGGTGTCTGGCGGCACGGGCAGTGGCAAGACCACCTTGCTCAATGTCATGTCAGCCTATGTTCCGGCCCATGAGCGCGTGGTCACCATTGAAGACGCGGCCGAGTTGCAGTTACAGCAGCACCATGTGGTGCGCATGGAGTCGCGCCCCCCCAACATCGAGGGCAAGGGCGGGATCACGCAGCGCGCGCTGCTGCGCAACAGCCTGCGCATGCGGCCCGACCGCATCATTGTGGGTGAGGTGCGCGGGGCCGAGGTGCTGGACATGCTGCAGGCCATGAACACCGGCCACGAGGGTTCCATGACCACACTGCACGCCAATTCACCCCGAGACGCCGTGACACGACTGGAGCACATGCTGGGCATGGCGGGGGTTCGCGCCGATGTGCGCACCTTGCGACAGCAAATCAGCGCTGCGCTGTCTTTCGTGATTCAAGTGTCACGGTTGTCCGATGGCAGACGCAAGGTGGTGAGCGTGCAGGAAATTGTGGGCATGGAAGGTGACGTGTTGACCATGCAGGAAATTTTCAAATTCGAGCAATCGGGGCTGAGCGCCAGCGGCCAGGTCCATGGTCAGTTCGTGGCCACCGGCATTCGGCCTCGGGTCATGGATCGACTCAAGTCCAGGGGCATCACCTTGCCCGCCAACATGTTCGACCCCATGCAAGTGCAGGCGGCATGATGGACGGCATGTCTTGGCCCCTGATGCTGTTGGCCCTGTTGAGCACGGTGGGGGTGGTGTATTCCTTGTGGTGGATCGGCATGGACATGGTGCGTCCACGCGGGCCCAGCGTGTCGCAACGTCTGAGTGAGCTCAAACATGCTGGTGTCAGACCCACTCAGTGGCAGTTGCTCAAGCACCGACCTCTGAGCCATCGTCCCTGGCTGGACCGCGCACTGAGCGAGTGGCCCGCCTTGCGCAGACTGGATCAATACCTGCAACAAACCGGCTGGCAATTGCGCGTCGATCAGGTGCTGGCTGCGGCTGTGCTGAGCTTCCTGCTGGTGGCCTGCCTGTGTGGTCTGTTGAATCTCTCCGCCTGGTGGACGCTGGCCGCCATGGCCTTGGCCTGGGCCTTGGGGTTGTCGGTCCTGCAAACCCGCCGGTTACGTCGGCGGCGCCTGATGGAGTCACAACTCCCGGATGCCCTGGACCTGATTGCACGCGCCATGCAGGCCGGTCACGCCCTGAGCAGTGCCATGCTGCTGGCAGCCTCCGAAGGGCCCGCCCCGCTCGCGGGCGAATGGCAGGCCATTTTCGATCAGATCAACTTTGGCATTCCCACCCGGGTCGCGATTGAGGATTTTGCCGATCGCGTGGGCAGCGAGGATGTGCGCTTGTTCGTGGTCTCCACCCTGGTTCAGATGGAGACCGGTGGCAACATGGCCGACCTCTTGAAAAACACGGCCGAACTGATTCGTCAACGCGCGCAACTGCGTGCCTCGGTCAAAGTGCTGTCAGCGGAGGGGCGTATCTCTGCACTGATTCTGTCGGTTCTGCCCTTTGGGCTGGCGGCCCTGCTCGCACTCATCAATCCGGGCTTCATCTCGGTGTTGTGGACCGAACCGCTGGGACTCAAGCTGCTGATGGGTGCGCTGGCGCTCATGACAGCGGGCATTGTGTGGATGTGGCGCATGATCGACATCGCGGTGTAAGCCTGCCAAGGAGTGACTCTATGACCGTCTGGCTCTTGTATGGCCTGCTCTTTCTGGTGGTGGCCTATGCCTGTCATGCACTGATCCTGCACAGCTGGCCCCGCGCCGCGACAAAACGACTTCAGCGTTTGCGTCACGCAGTCACCCGCCCTGATGCCGAGGGTTCCAGCGTGAAAGTGAACCGCGGTGTGGCCAACGCGCTGGCAACTCGCCTGGCCGACTGGCGGCAACCCTTTGATGCATGGCTGCTGCGGTTTGGTCACCGGCTCAAGTTTCTGCGAACCGAGCACACGCCGCCCCCCACCGCCACCACAGACACAGTGGCAGACGCACCAGCGTACACCGATCGCTTGCGGCGCCGTGTCCTCAATGCGGGGATCCCCTCTGCACAGGCGGTGGTGATGTTTCAAGCCATGCAGGCCTTGCTGGCCTTGCTGTTGCCGTTACTGGCCGGACTGTTTCTCTGGATCCAGCGTCCAGCGTTGCAAACGGCCAGTCAACTCATTGTGCTCATCCTGGCGGGCATGGTGGGCTATCAGATCCCCCGAGCCTTGCTGGAGCGGCGCATCCGCCGACGGCAAGCCCTGTTGTTGCGGCATTTCCCCGATGCGTTGGACCTCATGCGAATGTGCATTCAAGCCGGCTTGGGTCTGGATGCCAGCCTGGACCGGGTGGGACGTGAAACACGTCTATCCTGCCCGGCCCTGTCCGAAGAGTTGGCCATGACAGGCTATGAATTAAGAGCAGGTGCCTCACGCGCACAGGCCCTTCGACACATGGCCGAACGGATGGATTTGCGGGATGTCGATGCCTGGGTCAACACCCTGATTCAATCCGATCGCTTTGGCACCAGTATTTCAGAGTCGCTGCAGGTTTATGCGCAAGCCCTGCGCCACAAGCGCCAGTTGACCGCACAGGAGGCAGCCGCCAAACTGCCCATCAAGCTATTGGTGCCCTTGGTGTTTTGCCTGTTCCCAGGATTGCTGGTGGTGCTGCTGGGCCCGGCCATCATCAACATCAGCACCCATTTGCTGCCCGTGCTCAGCGGTCGGCCTTGAGAAGCCCTACCACAGGCCAGTGCCAGACAACGTGATCAGCGACGAACGTGCGGGCGCGGCGAAGGTGCACCGCCGGTGCGGGGTTCCAGGTGACGGAAGGTGATACGGCCTTTGGTGAGGTCGTAGGGGGACATTTCCAGCGTGACCTTGTCGCCCGCCAGAATGCGGATGCTGTGCTTGCGCATCTTGCCCGACAGGTAGGCCGTGACCTCGATGCCGTTCTCGAGCGTCACGAGGAAACGCGTGTCGGGGAGCACCTGGCTGATGGTGCCGAGCATGTCGATGAGTTCTTCCTTGGCCACGGGTCCACCTCGCGGGTCTACGGCAGTGATGCGCCGATGACCTTGAGATGAACGGAGCGCTGGGGCGGGAGGGCTTCCGCGGGGAAGCGTCCGGCGCGGCGCGTCAGTCGATGACGACGTCAGGCGGCCGCGACATTGTACCCGTTCCGCCCGGATTTCGCTGAATCAGTCGGTCGCCGGGAACAGCAGTTCGACGCCGTTGCCC
>VEQI01000085.1 GCA_018883305.1 Limnohabitans sp.
AGACGGGCCTGCCACTGATCCCCGTGCATGGGCCCGCAAACGGCCCTCGCGGGTTCAGCAGCAGTTGCGCGCGCAGTCCTGGGGCCGTTCGCTTTCAGGCACCGGGCAGCGGTTGACCTCAAAGGGTGAGATCGACAGCAGCGTGGTCAAACCACTCGAGACCATGGTCAGGATCCAGAAGGCGAAAAACGCCAGGGTGTAAATGCCTTGTCGGGGCAATTCGATGGGTTGGCCGAACCAGTGCAAATCCTCCGGATCCACAAAGGCAAACACGGCCATCTCCATCACGCCCGCCACCAGAAAGGCAGGCCAGAGTATCCACAGAATACGCTGAATCAACATGGGTGTCTCCTCCTCGGTTCAGCTGGAATGATTGGACTCACGGGGCACGACGCACCGGTGCGTCGGCGGGCGTGGCCGCATGGTTGCGGGCTTGTTGCGCAGGCATCAGGCTGCGGTCAGCCTCCTGGCGCAGGGTCTTGTTGATCTCCATGCCCTGGCGGTAGGCGTCCTCGGACAGTACCGGATCGGGGTGGCTGATGGCAATCCAGGCAGTCACCAGACCGGCCACGATCACCAGTGCCGGCCCCGCAATCAGCAACCACACGTGACCAAAGCGCCACCAGGCTGGCTTGTCCGTCTTCATGTACACCGCCTCCATGTTGTTCATCGGGGCACCAGGAAAACCGACTTCTCGGTGACCTGAATGCGCGCTTCATTGGAGCTTATCTCAAACCAGATGGGGTGCGAGCCTGAGGTGGCGGAACCGTAAGGTATATCCACCCGCACCACCACCCAGCGTGACTGGGCGGATTCGACCGGCACCTGGGTATCGGTCTTGATCTGGATGTTGTCCAGGCCACGCACCTTGAGTTGGTAATTCTGCGCCTCTTCCGTGGCATTCATGATCTGCAGACGGTACACATTCTCCAGCGTCCCCACCTCGGTGATACGCGCCAGTGAGGCACGATCACGCACCACGTCCACCTTCAGGGGCGTGCGCAGTGTCAGGCTCAACAGCAGGCCAAGCGTGATCAACCCCAGCAGACTGGTATAGATCAGCACGCGCGGGCGCAGCACCCGACGCCACATTTGAGAGGACGTCCAGCGGTTGTCCAGGGCGTTCTGGGTGGCGTAGCGCACCAGGCCCCGTGGGTAGTTCATCTTGTCCATGACTTCGTCACAGACGTCAATGCAGGCGCCACAACCGATGCACTCGTATTGCAGGCCTTGTCGAATATCGATGCCGGTCGGACACACCTGAACACACAGCGTGCAATCCACGCAATGCCCCAGATTCAATTGACTGATGTCGGCCTTGCGGGAGCGTGCGCCGCGTGGCTCGCCACGCGCGGGGTCATACGTGACGATCAGGGTGTCATGGTCGAACATGGCGCTTTGGAAGCGCGCATACGGACACATGTACTTGCACACCTGCTCGCGCATGAATCCCGCGTTGCCGTAGGTGGCAAAGCCGTAGAAGAACACCCAGAACAATTCCCACGCACTCATGTGCGTGGTGAAGAATTCCATGGCCAGTTCACGAATGGGCGTGAAGTAGCCCACAAAGGTGAAACCTGTCCAGATCGACAGACCAATCCAGACCAGGTGCTTGTACCACTTCTTCACGAGCTTCTCGAGAGAGAACTCGCCCTCGTCCAGGCGCATGCGGGCTGCCCGATCGCCTTCGATCTTGCGCTCGATCCACATGAACAATTCGCTGTACACGGTTTGCGGACAGGCATAGCCACACCACAAACGCCCGGCCACCGCCGTGAACAAGAACAGCGAGAGCGCGGAGATGACCAGCAGGCCGGTCAGATAAATGAAGTCCTGCGGGTACAGAACCAGGCCGAAAATATAGAAACGCCGCGAGCCCAGATCGAACAGCACCGCCTGACGCTGACCCCACTCCAGCCAAGGCAGACCATAGAACAGCAACTGGGTCAGCACCACAAAGCCCCAGCGCCAACGGGCAAACAAGCCCTGAACGGTGCGGGGATAAATTTTCTTGTGGGAAGCGTACAAGGAGACCGTGGTCCCATCGTCCTCCACCGGGACAATGGGGATGGTCTTTCGTTCAGGGTCGTTCACGTGTCAATCGTCAATCGTCAAAACTACCTGTGCCGATCAGTTCTTGGCGGGGGCAGTCTCAGGTGTTGCCGCAGCGGCCACTGGCTTGTTGGACAAGCCCCAGACATAGGCCGTCAACACGTGGATTTGCGAAGGTGTCAGACGACCTTCCTGGGCGGGCATCTGGTTGACCTTGCCGCCATTGATCATGGCGGTGATGGCCTCCTCGCCCCAGCCATGGAGCCAGACTTTGTCGGTCAGGTTGGGCGCGCCCAAGGCTTGATTGCCCTTGCCGTCCATGCCATGACACGCTGCACAGGCGCCAAACTTGGACTTGCCCAGCGACGCGCGCAACGAATCATGGGGACTGGCCGACAGGCTCAGCACGTAATGGGCCACGTTCTTGACGTCATCCGGCGTGCCCACGGCAGCCGCCATGGGCGGCATGTTGCCCATACGCCCTTTTTCAATGGTTTCCTTGATCTTGTCAGGCGAGCCGCCGTGCAGCCAGTCACCATCGGTCAGGTTGGGGAAGCCCTTGGAGCCGCGGGCATCCGAGCCATGGCACTGCGCGCAGTTGTTCATGAACAGGCGCTCACCAATGGCCATGGCCTGGGCGTCACCGGCCACTTGCTCGGGGGGCATGCCGTTGAAGCGCGCGTACAGCGGCTCAATGGTTTGCTGGCCTTTGGCCATTTCGTTCTCATACTGGCCCTTGGAGCTCCAGCCGAACTTGCCAGCCATGTTGCCCAGGCCCGGATAGAAGGTCAGGTACACGGCAGCGAACACGATGGTGATGATGAACAGGCCCACCCACCACATCGGCAGCGGGTTGTTCATCTCACGCAGGTCTTCATCCCAGACATGACCGGTGGTGTTGTTGGCATCGCTGGGCACTTTCTTGCGGGCGGTCACCCACAACAAAATTGCACAAGCCACGATGCTGAGCACCGTGAGCACGGCCACATAGTTGGACCAGAAGGGGCTGATGAAGTCACTCATGATGGGTTCTCAATCTTCTTGAAAAGGCAGTTGGGCAGCTTCCTCGAATCGCTGCGTCTTGCGGCGATCCAGGGCCCAGACCACGATGCCAATGAAAGTGGCGAAGCTGAACAGCGTGGCGACGATGCGCATGGTGGTGATGTCCATCATCTGCTCCTTACTTCAGTGCGCGGCCCATGGATTGCAGGTAAGCAATCAGTGCCTCCAGTTCGGTCTTGCCCTTGACCTCATCAGCGGCCTTGGCAATCTCGTCGTCGGTGTAGGGCACACCCACGGTGCGCAAGGCTTTCATGCGCGGCGCCATCACGGCCGGATCCAGCGCATTTTTCTCCAGCCAGGGGTAGGCGGGCATGTTGGACTCGGGCACCACGTCACGCGGATTCACCAGGTGGATGCGATGCCATTCGTCGCTGTACTTGCCGCCCACACGGTGCAGGTCGGGACCGGTACGCTTGCTGCCCCACTGGAAGGGGTGGTCGTACACAAATTCGCCGGCCACGGAGTAATGGCCATAGCGCAGCGTCTCGGCGCGGAACGGACGGATCATCTGCGAGTGACAGTTGTAGCAGCCTTCGCGGATGTAGATGTCGCGCCCTGCCAGTTGCACCGCGGTGTAGGGCTTGATGCCCTCCACCGGCTCGGTGGTGGATTTCTGGAAGAACAGCGGCACGATTTCCACCAGTCCCCCGACGAGGACAACCAGCAGAATCAGCACGATCATCAGGAAGTTGTTGGTCTCCACTTTTTCATGTGTGAAGCCCGATTGGTTCTGATTGGACATGACGGGTCTCTCCTCAAGCGTGGGCTGCAACAGCGGGGATGGGAACTTGCACCGAGCGGCCACGGGTGGCCGTCATCAGCACGTTCCAGAGCATGACCAGCATGCCCAGCAGGAAGAGCAAGCCGCCCACCACGCGCACCACGTAGTACGGATAGGTGGCCTTCACGCTCTCCACGAAGGTGTAGGTCAAGGTGCCATCGGCGTTGATGGCACGCCACATCAGGCCCTGCATTACACCGGCAATCCACATGGCAGCGATGTAGAGCACGATGCCCACGGTGGCCATCCAGAAGTGCAACTCAATGGCCGGCACGCTGTACATCTTCTTCTGACCGAACAGACGCGGGATCAGGAAGTAAATGGAACCCATGGACACCAAGCCCACCCAGCCCAAGGCCCCCGAGTGCACGTGGCCCACGGTCCAGTCGGTGTAGTGCGACAGTGCGTTGACGGTCTTGATGGACATCATCGGACCTTCAAAGGTGCTCATGCCGTAGAAAGACAGGGACACGATCAGGAAGCGCAGCACGGGGTCGTCACGCAATTTGTGCCAGGCGCCCGACAGCGTCATGATCCCGTTGATCATGCCGCCCCAGCTGGGTGCCAGCAGAATCAGGGAGAACAGCATGCCGACCGACTGGGTCCAGTCCGGCAAGGCGGTGTAGTGCAGGTGGTGCGGGCCCGCCCACATGTAGGTGAAGATCAAGGCCCAGAAGTGCACGATCGACAGGCGATACGAGTACACCGGACGCTCGGCCTGCTTGGGGATGAAGTAATACATCATGCCCAGGAAGCCGGCGGTGAGGAAGAAGCCCACGGCATTGTGGCCATACCACCACTGCACCATGGCATCCTGCACACCGGCATAGGCCGAGTAGGACTTCATGAAGCCGGCCGGGATGGCCGCGCTGTTGACCAAATGAAGAATGGCCACGGTCAGGATGAAGGCGCCGTAGAACCAGTTGGCCACGTAGATGTGCTTCACACGACGCGTGCCCACGGTGCCAAAGAACACCACCGCATAAGACACCCACACCAGAGTGATCAGGATGTCGATGGGCCACTCCAGCTCGGCGTATTCCTTGCCGCTGGTGTAGCCCAGCGGCAGGCTGATGGCTGCCGCCAGGATGACCAGCTGCCAGCCCCAGAACGTGAAGGACGCCAGCGCGGGCGCGAACAACCGGGTGTGACACGTGCGCTGCACCACGTAGTAACTGGTGGCGAACAGCGCCGATCCGCCAAAGGCGAAGATCACAGCGTTGGTGTGCAACGGGCGCAAGCGACCATAGCTCAACCAGGGAATGCCAAAGTTCAGTTCGGGCCAGGCCAGTTGTGCGGCGATAAATACGCCAACCAGCATGCCCACCACGCCCCAAACCACCGTCATGATGGAAAACTGCCTGACAACGGTGTCGTTGTAGACCTGGGAGGACGAAGATGTGTTCATCGTGTGCCTTTCTTCTTTCTCACGCGAGTATCCGGGTTAACACCAGGGCGATCATTGACACAAGTCAATCGTCCTGAAGAATGCGCAGTCCTTCCTGCTCCACCGCTTCAAACTGACCGCTGTGGATGGCCCACCACAAACCGGCCAGGATCAGGAGCACCAGAACCACCGACAATGGTATTAAAAGATACAAAATATCCATGAAAATAAATCCAAAGAATTCAATTCAAACCGCTTGAGACCCTGACTCGGTCAGACGCCGCCGCTTGAGTGGGATATGTTCTCGCGCCAGGGGGCGCCCCAGTCGCAACGAATGCAGCACCACCCCGATCGAACTCAGCGCCATGCCCAGCCCCGCCAGCCAGGCCGGCAACCAGCCCAGCATGGCCAGAGGAACGCACAAGGCGTTGTAAATGGCAGCCCATGCCAAATTCTGACGCACCACGCGCAGGGTGCGATGCGACAAGTCAAGCGTCTGCGCCACTTGCGCCAGTCCCTCCCCCATCAACACCAGATCGGCACGGGCCTGGGTCAATGGCACGGCACTCCCCACCGCCATGGAGACATGCGCAGCAGCCATCACCGGACCATCGTTCAGGCCATCCCCCACCATCAGGACGCGCCGACCGGCTTGGTGCAGGGCCTGGAGATGCCGCAGCTTGTCATCGGGGCTGCAGCCCCCCCACGCAGACTCCGCGGGCAGTCCCATGCGCTGCGCCAACGCCGACACGGCCTGCGGTCGATCGCCCGAGAGGATGCGCACCTGCAGTCCCTGTTGCTTCAGATGCTGCAAGGTGCTGACCGCATCCTCTCGCACATCCTCACTCAGCGCGAAGCTGGCCAGCCAGCGGTGGTTGTCAAATAAATGCACCTGCGCGTGCAAGGCTTCGGGAGGCATGGACACCTGGGTCAAGCCTTCGCTGCCAAAGGCCTGTGAGCCCAGCCGAAAGCGCCCATGGCCTTGCGTGGCCTGCAACCCCTGCCCAGTCACCTCCTCTACCAAATCCCAATCTGGCAGCGCAGGCGCTTGGCACGAACCCACTTGCGGAGCCACGGCTTGCCAGGCCTGCACCAGGGCACGTGACAGGGGATGCCAGGAATGGCTGGCCAGCGCCGCCGCCAGCCGCAAGGCCTGGCTGGCGTCGACCCCGGGTGCCGTCCACTGTTGATCCAAGCGCTGACCATCACGCGTGAGCGTGCCGGTCTTGTCAAAAACCACGGTGTCGATTTGCGTGAGGGCTTCCAGCGATTGCAACTCACGCACCAGAATGCCCTGCCGAGCCAACTGCCCAGCGGCTGCCAGCATCGCCGCCGGCGTGGCCAGTGAAAGCGCGCATGGACAGGTAACGATCAGCACCGACACCGCCACCATCAGTGCATGCGCCGGGTGACTGTTCCACCACCAGGCCCCTGCGCCCAGCGCTGCCAGCATCACCCCCAGCAAGAACGGACGCGCCATGCGATCGGCCAGCAAGGCCAATCGTGGCTTGACCAGACTGGCGTGGTCCATGAGCGAGACGATTTGTGCGTAGCGGGTGTGTTCACCCACGGCCTCGACCTGCATCTCCACCGCGGCGGCCACGTTCAGACTGCCAGCCAGCACGCGTTCCCCCGGCCCGCGTGCCAACGCACGCGACTCACCGGTCAGCAAGGCCTCCTGGGCCAGAGTCTGGCCGGATAGCAGGCAGCCATCCGCCGGAAAAGACTCTCCCGGCAGCACTCGAACACGGTCTCCAGGACGCAGGCGATGCACCGCCACCCGTACCCATTCTTGCGTCTCGCTCCAGCGCTCCACGCTGTCTGGCAAGCGATTCATCAACGCCTCTAGCGCGCCTGCGGTCCTTTCACGCAAACGCCCTTCGAGCCAGCGGCTGCTGAGGAGAAAAAAGACAAACATCGTGAGCGAATCGAAATAAACCTCTCCGCCCCACAGCCCCTGCGGCTCAAAGGTGGCCGCCGTGCTGACCCCAAAGGTGATGGCCATACCCAGAGCCACCGGCAAGTCCATGCTGACACGACGCAGGCGCAGATCTCGCCAGGCGTTGACCCAAAACGGCTGGCAGGAAAACAGCACCACCGGCAAGGTGAGCACCCACGAGGCCCAGCGCAGCAGCTGCGCCATGTCCGCGCTCATGTCGCCGGGCGCAGTGACATAGGCCGGGGTGGCGTACATCATGACTTGCATCATGCAAAAACAGGCCACCACCCAGCGCCACAAGACACGCCTTTGCTCGGCCAGACGGGCGGTACGCCGGCCGTTGTCCTGAGCCGGAATGGCCCGATAACCCGCAGCTTCGATGGCCTGGAACCAGGTGGAAGGCTGAACCGTTTCAGGTTGCCAGACCACCTGGGCACGGTGTGTGGCGGCATTGACTGTCACGTCTCGGACACCTGGCACAGCCAGCAAAGCGGACTCGATTTGCAACGCACAAGCCGCGCAGTGCATACCCTCCAGCATCACTTGCGACGACCACGCGCCCGCGCCCGTGGAGGCGGGCGCGCGCTCATCGAGGGGGTGACTGAATTGTTGCCAGGCTTGCGGATCGTCCAGGAGCGTTGTGCTCATGGGTGAAGAGTAGCCCTCGAGGCTTACTTGGAACTTGACTTGGATCAAGCAGGCATGGAGTTAACGTATTAGGATGAGCTGATGTCAAACACGAAAGCTTCTGAAGCTCCGGGTTTTGGCACCTGTTCCAGTTCACACTCATGAAGGAGGTTCTCATGTACAAGCGCATTCTGGTGACGACCGACGGTTCCAGCCTGTCGAAAAAAGCGGTGGCCAGCGCCGTTCAACTTGCATCGCTCACCGGCGCAGAGCTGGTGGCCGTGCGCGTGATCCCGCGTTACCCGCAAAGCTACTTTGAAGGCTCCCTGCCCCTGAGCATGCTGGAGATCGGCAAGATCGAGAAGCAATGGGCCGAAGATGCCCAGTCCGCGGTGGATGCCGTCAAGAAGGCGGGCGACGCCAAGGACGTGAAGGTCAAGACCGTGGTGGTCAAGTCCGATGTTGTCTCCGACGCCATCATCAGCACAGCCAAGAAACAAAAGGCCGAGCTGATCGTCATGGCCTCTCATGGCCGTCGTGGCATCAAGCGCTTGCTGCTGGGCAGCGAGACCCAACAGGTGCTGACGCACTCGGAAATCCCGGTGCTGGTGCTGCGCTGATCCGCGCCACCTGACCCCATCGGTGGGGCAGCATACCGAGCTCAAAGGCCTCGTTCAGAGGCCTTTGTTGTTTCCTGACGCAACGCCCAGATCACGTGCTCCCGCACCAGGGCACTGGGATGCGCCAGGCGGGCACCCAAAGCCTGTCGGATCTGGGTTGCCTGCTCCGCCGACGCCTGGGACAGCGCGTTGCCCATGGCCACCGCCAGGTTGCGCAACCAGCGATCATGCCCGATGCGTCGAATGGCACTGCCTTCGGTGCTGGCCAGGAATTGCGCCTCGTCCCACGACCACAGCGTCAACAACGTGGCATGCCCCCAGGGGTGCCGCTGCTCGAAATCGGGCAACACGGCGCGCGCGGCAAACTTGTTCCAGGGGCAGGCCAGCTGGCAATCGTCACAGCCATAGATGCGATTGCCGATCTGGGCACGAAACGGTTCGGGGATAGGGCCCGCATGTTCGATGGTCAGATAAGAGATGCAGCGCCGTGCATCCAGCCGGTACGGCGCCACGATGGCCTGTGTAGGGCACACGTCCAGACAAGCCTGGCAGTTGCCGCAGTGCCCGTCCACGGCCGGTGTGGGAAGGAGTGCTCGGTTGACAAAGATCTCCCCCAGAAAAAACATCGATCCCCCGTGGCGGTTGAGCACCAGCGTATGTTTGCCACGCCAACCCAGGCCACTGCGCACGGCCAGCTCCGCTTCCAGAACAGGCGCAGAGTCGGTGAAGACCCGTGTGCCCAACGGACCCAGTTGCGACTCGATGCGGCTGGCCAGTTGCTGCAGGCGCGCGCGCAACACCTTGTGATAGTCACGCCCATGGGCATAGAGAGACACGTTGGCCTGCAGCGGGTCCGCCAAACGTGACCATGCCCGATCGGTCCAGTCCTCGGGAGCGGAGGTAGGCAGGTAATCCATGCGGGCGGAGATGACACTCAGGGTGCCTTCCACGAGTTCCGCTGGCCGAGCGCGACGTAGGCCGTGGCGCTGCATGTAGTCCATCTCACCGTGATAGCCCGCCGACAACCAGGCCAGCAATCCGGGCTCTGCCGAGGACAAGTCCACAGGGGCCACTGCAATTTGGGAGAATCCAAGCTCACGGGCCCAGTCCTGCCACTGGGCCCGCCATTGACCCTGTTGCAACGCTTCGGAATCGTCTTGGACCATTCGACCATTGTAGAAACCTCTGGCCCCGGCCAATCGGTCACGCCTGACTCGCGCACGCTGACGTGGACCGACGAGGCCGACACCGAGGCCTTCGCCCGTACGCTGGCTCAGCAGCCCGTCCTGCTGGAGGCCACCATTGCCTTGCGCGGCGACCTGGGTGCTGGCAAGACCACCTTGGTTCGACACCTGCTGCGCGCACTGGGCGTTCGTGGTCGCATCAAAAGCCCCACGTATGCCGTGGTGGAGCCCTACGCCGTGACCACGCCAACGGGTCAAATGTGCAAGGTTCATCACTTTGACTTCTACCGCTTCAATGACCCGCGTGAATGGGAAGACGCCGGGTTTCGCGACATCTTTGCCGCCCCCGGCCTCAAGTTGTGTGAGTGGCCGGATCAGGCGGGCGGATTGCTGTCCGTCATCGATCTGGATATTCAGTTGCAGGTCGGGGAGGATGAGCAACGCAGGGTGCAGCTGCTGGCTCGTACCCCCAAGGGCCAACAACTCCTGAGTGGTCTTGGCGCATGACACTGAACCGCCGCCGCCTGCTGAAGTCTGCCGGCACGGTGCTGCTGCTCGGCTCGGCCCAGATAGCGCGCGGCGCTTCCATTCTGGCCGTCCGTGTGTGGCCGGCGGCCGAATACACCCGCGTGACCATCGAGGCCGACACGCCCTTGCAGACCCAGGCGCAATTTGTGGCCAACCCGCCTCGGCTGGCGGTGGACATCGAGGGCATCGAGTTGAACCCGGCCCTGCGCGAATTGGTGGGCAAGGTACGTTCAGACGACCCCTACATCACCGGTGTGCGGGTGGGACAATTCACACCCACCACGGTTCGCCTGGTGCTGGATCTTCGTCAGATGGTGCAGCCACAAGTGTTCTGGCTGGCCCCGGTCACGGCCAGTGGCGCGGGCCAGTCGGCCTATCAGCATCGACTGGTGCTGGAC
>VEQI01000421.1 GCA_018883305.1 Limnohabitans sp.
AACCAGGGCTTTGACCCGGTCAAAGATTTCACGCCCGTCATCCTGCTGTGCAATATTCCCAACATCATGGCGGTGCCGGCCAATTCCCCCTGGAACACGCTGGGCGAGTTGATGGCAGCGGCCAAGAAAGCGCCAGGCAAGCACACCTATGGCTCGGCCGGCATTGGCTCCTCGCAGCACTTGGCGGGCGCGCAGTTCAAGACGGCCACCGGGCTGGACATCAACCACGTGCCCTACAAAGGCAGTGGCCCCGCAGCAGTGGACTTGATGGCCGGTCACATCGACATGATGATTGACACCGGTTCTTTGACCAACATTGCCGGGGGCAAGTTGAAGGCCTTGGCCGTGGCTTCCAAAAAACGCATCGCGGCTTTGCCCCAGGTGCCGACCATGGAAGAGGCGGGCGTGCCGGTGTTGGCCTCGGCTTGGTACGGCATCATGCTGCCGGCCAACGCGCCGACCGAGGTGGTGGAGCGACTCAACAAAGAAATTGCCAAGGTGCTCAACGACCCAGACATCCGCACGCGCTTGCAAAATGTGGGTGCGGAAGTCGGCGGCGGCTCTGCCGCCGAGTTCTCGCGTTTCGTGCTGTCAGAGATCAAGCGCTATGAGAGCTTGGTCAAACTGTCGGGTGCCCCCAAAGAGTAAGCGCACGGGCCACGCCGTCATTGCGAGGCCCCAAAGGGGCCGCGGCAACCCCTCTGCGGAAAGAGATCGCCGCGCTTCGCTCGCGATGCCGGGGGTGGGGTCAGTAGGATTTTGGCAGGCCGAGGACTTTTTCGGCGATGAAGCAGAGGATGAGTTGCGGGCTGACGGGCGCAAGGCGGGGAATCCAGGCTTCGCGCAAGTAGCGCTCGACGTGGTACTCCTTGGCATAGCCCATGCCGCCATGCGTCAGGATGGCGTTTTCACAAGCGTGGTAGCAGGCTTCGGCCGCCAGGTACTTGGCGCTGTTGGCTTCTGCGCCACAGGGCTGGTGCGCATCGTACAATGCAGCGGCCTTGTAGACCATCAGATGCGCGGCCTCTAATTCCATCCAGGATTTGGCCAAAGGGTGCTGAATGCCCTGGTTCATGCCAATCGGCCGCCCGAACACTTCACGCTCTTGCGCATAGTTGGCCGCGCGCTTCAAGGCAGCACGGCCCAAGCCTACGGCTTCGGCTGCAATCAGGATGCGCTCGGGGTTCAGGCCGTGCAAGATGTACTCGAAGCCCCGGCCTTCTTCGCCAATGCGGTCTTCCACGGGAATGCGCAAGTCGTCAATGAAGAGCTGGTTGGAGTCCACGCTCTTGCGTCCCATCTTTTCGATCTCGTGCACTTCAATGCGGCTGCGGTCAAAGTCGGTGTAGAACAAGCTCAGCCCATGGGTGCCTTTGGCTTCTTCCAACGGCGTGGTGCGGGCCAGCAGCAAAATTTTGTTGGCCACTTGCGCGGTGGAAATCCAGACCTTCTGCCCGCTGACGCGGTAATGGTCGCCATGGCGCTCGGCACGCGTGCGCAGCTTGAGCGTGTTCAATCCGGTGTTGGGTTCGGTGACGCCAAAGCAGGCACGGTCCTGTCCTTGAATCAGGCGCGGCAACCAGCGTTGCTGTTGCTCGGGCGTGCCAAACACCACCACAGGGTGCAAGCCAAAAATGTTCATGTGCACCGCGGACGCACCCGACAAGCCCGCGCCAGTGGCTGCAATGGTGTGCATCATCAGGGCCGCTTCGGTGATGCCCAGGCCAGCGCCACCGTAGGCCTCTGGCATCGCAATGCCCAGCCAGCCGGCATCGGCCAGCGCGCGATGAAACTCCTCGGGAAAGCCGCCTTCCCGGTCTTTGCGCAACCAGTAGTCCGCATCGAAAGGCGCACAGACGCGCTCGATGGCGTCGCGCAGCTGCTCTTGGTCCTGGGAGAGTGAAAAGTCCATGCTCAGGCTTCCGGCGCTGTGCGAATCACGTTCTTTGGATTTTCGCCATACGGTGGGCTGTAAATCACCAGCAGTTTCACGGGCGTGTCACTGGTCACGCTGAAAGTGTGAAACACATCGGCGGGAAAAAAACACATGTCGCCCGGCATCATGTCAAAGGCCTGCTCGCCCACGGTCACATGGGCCGTGCCTTCCAGCAAATAGCAGGACTGCTCAATGCCTGGGTGGGCATGGGGCAGCGCGCCACCGCCCTTGGAGAGGGTGCCCAGCAGCACTTCCATTTGTTTGGCGCCGACGGTCTCCGGGCCGATCAAGCGCTGGTTGCTGGTGTGATGGTGGTTGGCAGGCTGGTAAGCTGCAACGCTCTCACTGCGTACCAGGTAAGAAGGTGTCGTCATGGTCATTCAGGTTTGATGCCGGCTTGGCGAATCAGGGTGGTCCAGTTGACCAATTGGTCACTGACATACTTGGCAAATTCGTCGGGTGTTTTG
>VEQI01000086.1 GCA_018883305.1 Limnohabitans sp.
TGTTTATAAGAGACAGCTCCCACACCGTCTTGTCATTGGCGAGGTCGTCACGTGACTGATCGACAAACGCCATGTTCACGGTCTTGCCCAGTTCCACCGTGCCGCTGTCCGGCTGCTCGCGCCCGGCGATCATCTTGAACAGCGTCGACTTACCGGCCCCGTTGGGACCGATGATGCCCACGATGGCACCAGCCGGCACCTTGAATGACAGGTTGTCGATCAGCAGGCGGTCGCCAAAGCTCTTGGAGACATTCTTGAACTCGATGACTTCATTGCCCAGACGCTCGGCCACCGGAATGAAGATTTCCTGCGTCTCGTTGCGCTTTTGGTATTCGTAGTCGCTCAGCTCCTCGAAGCGGGCCAGACGTGCCTTGCTCTTGGCCTGCCGCCCCTTGGGGTTCTGACGCGCCCACTCCAGTTCTTTCTTCAGCGCCTTGGCACGGGCCTCCTCGCCCTTTTGTTCCTGCTGCAGACGCGCTTCCTTTTGCTCCAGCCAAGTGCTGTAGTTGCCCTTCCAGGGAATGCCATGGCCGCGGTCCAGTTCCAGAATCCACTCGGCGGCGTTGTCCAGGAAGTAACGGTCGTGGGTGATGGCCACCACGGTGCCGGGGAAGCGCTGCAGGAACTGTTCCAGCCAGTTCACTGATTCGGCGTCCAGGTGGTTGGTGGGCTCATCCAGCAGCAGCATGTCGGGCTTGGACAGCAGCAGGCGGCACAGCGCCACGCGACGCTTCTCACCCCCCGAGAGGTTCTTGATGAGGGCGTCCCAGGCTGGCAGACGCAGCGCGTCTGCGGCGATGTCGAGCTGGTGGCTGGAGCCGTCATCGGCACCAGCGGCAGAGATGATGGCCTCCAATTCAGCCTGCTCGGCAGCCAGCTTGTCAAAGTCCGCATCGGGCTCGGCGTAGGCAGCGTAGACCTCTTCGAGGCGAGCCTGGGCGGCTTTGACCTCGCCCATGCCGCTCTCCACGGATTCACGCACCGTGTGCTCGGGGTCAAGCTGCGGCTCCTGCGGCAGGTAACCGATCTTGAGGCCGGGCATCGGCGTGGCTTCACCCTCGATCTCGGTGTCCACCCCCGCCATGATCTTGAGCAGCGTGGACTTGCCAGAGCCGTTCAAGCCCAACACACCGATCTTGGCGCCGGGGAAGAAGCTGAGGGAAATGTCCTTGAGGATCTGACGCTTCGGCGGCACGATCTTGCCGACGCGGTTCATGGTGAAGACGTACTGGGCCATGGATAAGCTCTTTCTAAAAACAAACAGCCGGAGCAGCAGAACCCCCCGGCAACCCTCAGATTATCGCGGGTTCATGGCCTCCCTCCGGTTTATGAGAGAATCCGTTGGTTGCCGCCGCCAGTTGCCGCAACATCAGCATGTCTGCTGGAGCCGGGTCTGGACACCCCTTGTCCATGACGTCTAGCGCTCACTTACGAAAACCTGCCAACTCTTGACTGGGTGGTCCTTGGGCCAATCGGGTTGGTGTCATGCGTCTGACCTAGACGCTCCGTTATGAACTTTGAAGAACTGAAGCTGGCCCCGGCCATCTTGAAAGCCGTCCTCGAGCAAGGCTACGAAACCCCCACCCCCATCCAGGCGCAAGCCATTCCCGCTGTTCTAGAGGGCCACGACCTGCTGGCCGGTGCGCAAACGGGCACTGGCAAGACAGCCGCCTTCACGCTGCCCATGCTGCACAAGCTCACCATGAGTCGCAGCACCGAAAACAAGTTCGGCGTGTATGGCATTCGCGCCCTGGTGCTCACGCCCACCCGTGAACTCGCCGCCCAGGTGGAAGAGTCGGTTCGGACTTATGGCAAATATCTGCAACTGACGTCTGCCGTGATCTTCGGTGGCGTCGGCATGAACCCGCAGATCAACCAGCTGAAAAAGGGCGTAGACATTCTGGTGGCCACGCCAGGTCGTCTGCTTGATTTGCAGCAGCAAGGTTTCCTGGACCTGAGCACCGTGCAAGTGCTGGTGCTCGACGAAGCCGACCGCATGCTCGACATGGGCTTCATCCACGACGTGAAGAAGGTGCTGGCCCTGGTGCCGCAGCAAAAGCAAAGCCTGCTGTTCTCCGCCACCTTCAGCGACGAAATTCGCGAGCTGGCCAACACCTTGCTGCGCAATCCGCAAAGCATTCAGGTCACGCCGCGCAACACCACGGTGCAACGCATCACGCAGGTGATTCACCCGGTGGGCCGTGGCAAAAAGAAGGCGCTGCTGGCGCACATCATCCAGCAAAACAACTGGAGTCAGGTGCTGGTGTTCACGCGCACCAAGTTTGGCGCCAACAATGTGGCGGACTTTCTGAACAAGCAGGGCATCACGGCCATGGCGTTGCACGGCAACAAGAGCCAGACGGCGCGTACCCAAGCGCTGGCGGGCTTCAAGACCGGTGAGCTGCGCGCTCTGGTAGCCACCGACATTGCGGCAAGGGGTATCGATATCGACGACCTGCCGCACGTGGTCAACTACGAAATCCCCAACATCAGCGAAGACTATGTGCACCGCATTGGCCGCACGGGTCGTGCCGGCGCATCCGGCGAGGCGATCAGCCTGGTGTCGCTGGATGAAGAAGGCTTCATGCGCGACATCGAGTCTTTCACTCGACAGTCCATTCCCGTTCAACCGGTGGAAGGATTCGGCCCCGAGCCCGATGAAAAGGCCGAGCCCATCGCCATGGGGCGTCAAACCCTGTGGGGCGGCCTAGGCAAGCCGCCCAGCCGCGAGGTGATGGCGGCCGCCGCCAAGGCTGCACGCTCCGAGATGATGGAGCGCATTCGCGAGAAAAAATCCACCCAGCCTGGTCGCGGTTCCAAGCCGGGCGGTCGTGGGCCGCGCCCCAATGCCAACCAGACACAACCACCGCGGGAGCGTGTGCTGGACGAGAACGGTGAACCCGTGTCCATGCGCCCTGAAAGCGGCCCCCAGTCAGAGCACGGCGCACCGCGCAACAACGGCCCGCGTCGTCGCAATCGGAATCGTTCGCGAGGCAACGGAGGGCAAGGGGGTTATGCCAACAGCCCGCGTGAAGACGGACCGCGCGAGAGCGGCGATCACTATCATTCGGAAGACCGTGACGACGATTTCCAGCCGCGCGCCAATGCCCACCTGGGCACACAAAGTGGCGTGAACGCCTTTGGTCACCGGAATCAGAACAAGCCGGTCCGCGCCCCTGACCCGACGCGTACCAGCATTGACCTCATGTCGGATCGTCGTGGGGGTGGCGGTGGCGGTGGTGGCAACCGTCGTCGCAAAGGTGGTGGCGGCGGCGGTGGGGGTGGTGGCTTTGGTGGCCGTCGCTCCGGCGGATTCCCGCGCTGATCTTAGCCCCCACAGCGGTGTGCGCCTCACGGCGCCCCCTGGACACTGATCTCGTCGGGCTTCTGGCCTCCATTCAAGCCGTCGTGGCGCCTGTGGGGCTGCCCCATTGACGCAGCAACTTCGCCACCATGGTGGTCACGGGCTGCTCAATGTTCATGGGCACCACGGCTTCATCGACAGCGGGCATTTCCAGCGTTTGCAATTGACTGTCCAGCAACGAGGCGGGCATGTAATGGCCCTGGCGTTGCTGCATGCGTTGCGCAAGGCTTTCCACCGCGCCATGCAAGTGCACGAACTGCAAGCCAGGCGTGTGGCGACGCAATAAATCACGGTAACCGCGCTTGAGCGCAGAGCAAGACAACACCATGGATCGTTGTTGTGCGTATGCCTGTCCCAGCATGTCGGCCAGCGTCAGCAACCAGTCACGTCGCCATTCATCTGTCAGCGCGATCCCTGCCGCCATGCGCGCCACATTCTCTGGCGAGTGATAGCGATCTCCCTCGACGTATTCGCAACCCCAAGCCTTGGCCAGGGCTTCACCCAGAGTGGTTTTACCGCACCCACTCACCCCCATCACCACCACCTGCCGATGCGCAGGCGTGACGAACGCAGTGGTCATGCCTGGGTGGCCCGACACTCAGGCACGGGCGAAGGCAGAGGCTTGCCAGCGAAGTGGCACAGCAGGTTATCCATGGCACGACCCGCCATGGCTTTGCGGGTCTCCACCGTGCCGCTGGCGCAATGCGGGGACAGCACCACGTTTTGCAAGGCGCGCAGTTCTGCGGGCACACGGGGTTCGTCGATGTACACATCCAGACCCGCACCGGCAATTTGCTTGTGCTGCAAGGCACTGATGAGGGCTGCCTGATCCACCACCGAACCACGGGCCACATTGATGAAGTAGCCCTGCGGTCCCAGTGCGGCGAGCACTTCGGCGCTGATGAGGCCACGCGTGCCGTCACCGCCAGGCGTGATCGCCACCAGGTAATCCACCTGGGAGGCCAGCTCACGCGCACTGTGAACAAAGGTGTAAGGCAACTCAGCCCTGGGTGAGCGTGCGGTGTAGGAGATCTTCATGTCGAAGGCCTGAGCCCGACGCGCAATGGCCTGCCCGATACGCCCAATGCCCACCAGGCCCAGACGGCCACCGGTCATTTTCTTGGTCAGCGGGAAAGGGCCATCCACCCAATCGTTGTTGCGCACAAACCGGTCTGCTTGCGGCATCTTGCGCGAGATGGAGAGCATGAGGCCGATGGCCATGTCGGCCACATCATCGTTCAGCACATCGGGCGTGTGGGTGACCACAATGCCACGGCGCTTGGCGGCTTCGACATCGACACCGTCATAGCCCACGCCGCACACCGAGATGATCTCCACCTTGGGCAACAAAGCCAGCAGCTTGTCGTCCACCTTGCATTCGCCCCCACCCACGATGGCGCGAACGCGACCCAAGGCCCCCGGATCCGTGATGTGCGCATTGTCATGCACGATGAAATGCTCTTGTAGCGCTGTCATCAAGAACGGCGGAACCGCCGACACACGCAAAACTTCAACAGGGGTTTCCAGAGCGGACATGAAGGATTCTCCAGCAGGCCAAATGGCAAACCCGCCAACTCGGCGGGCATCGGTGACGGTCATCATACGATAGATAATCATTTCATGACTGCCCTTGCCCGCTCTGTTCAGCCCGAGTTGCCGCCCAAGCGTTTCGATGTTGTTGCGCTGGGCGAGGCCATGGTGGAGTTCAACCAGACCCGTGCCCAAGAACCGCATTACCTGCAAGGTTTTGGCGGCGACACCAGCAACGCCATCATTGCCGCCGCCCGCGCCGGCGCCAACACGGCCTACCTCACACGCATTGGCCATGACACCTGGGGCGAAGCCCTGCAAGGCCTGTGGCACCGGGAGAATGTGGACAGCTCGGCCATTGATGTGGATGGCGACGCGCCCACCGCTGTCTATTTCGTGACACACGGTCCACAGGGACATGCCTTCAGCTATTTGCGGGCAGGCTCTGCCGCCAGCCACCTTTCCCCGCAAAGCCTGGCGGACAGTGGTGCCAAGGCCTACATCCAACAAGCCCGTTGGCTGCATGTCTCGGGCATTTCCATGGCTATCTCCACCAGTGCCTGTGATGCGGTGTTTGCCGCCATGCAATGGGCTCGACAAGCAGGCACCCGGGTTTCACTGGATGCCAACCTGCGCCTGAAGCTGTGGCCACTGGCGCGCGCGCGCGCTTGCCTGCAACAAGCCGTGTCCATGTGCGACCTGTTTCTGCCCAGTCTGGAAGACGTGCAGCCCCTGTGTGGGCAAACGGATCCTCAGGCCATTTTGGACTGGTCCCACCAGCTGGGTGCCAGCCAGGTGGTGCTCAAGCGCGGCGCATTGGGGGCCACCATCAGCGAGAACGGCCTGCAACACGAGGTCTCGGGGCATGCCGTCAACTGCGTGGACGCCACGGGTGCAGGCGACTGCTTTGCGGGCAATTTGCTGGCGCGTCTGGCACAGGGCGATGACCTGGCGCAAGGCGTTCGCTACGCCAATGCGGCGGCGGCGCTGGCTGTGCAAGGTTTCGGTGCCGTAGCCCCACTGCCCCGACCCGATGAAGTGATGGCGCTCCTGGCCTGATCGACATGACCAAAGCCACCGCCTCGCCACAACGCCCGCTCGTCATGGTGGATTGGGGCACCAGCGCGCTGCGCGCAGCCTTTGCCCGTGACAACCAGGTATTGCAAACACGCCACAGTGATCAAGGCATTCTCAAAGTGCCCACCGGTGGATTTCCTCACACACTGCAAACTTTATGCGGTGACTGGCTGAACGAGCCGGATGCCCTGTGCCTCATCAGCGGCATGGCCGGCAGCGCACAAGGTTGGACACTGGCGCCCTACTGCCCCTGCCCGGCAGGTGAGGCCGAGCTGGCGCGACATCTGCATTGGATAGCGCCTTCACGCATTGCGCTGGTGCCTGGCCTGTCCTGTGAACACCCGCATGCACCGGACGTCATGCGGGGCGAGGAAGTGCAAATACTGGGCACACTGCAACTGCACGGCTTGCGGGATGCCCAGCTGGTGCTGCCGGGCACGCACAGCAAGTGGGTCACCGTTCGTGACGGCCGGATTGCGCATTTCAGCACCTTCATGACCGGCGAGTTGTTTGCGGTGATGCGACAGCACTCCATCCTGGGACGAACCTTGCCCGAAATGTCGTCTGATGAAGCCCTGGACGGCGAGCACTTCGACCAGGGTGTTCGGTTGTCATTGCAAGGCGGCAGCCTGCTGCACCACCTGTTTGGCGTGCGGACCTTGTCACTGATGTCGCGTGCCAGTCCTTCTGCCCTGACCAGCTATCTCTCCGGTCTTGTTATCGGCGAAGAGTTGCGGGTGCAACACCTGTCCGCAGGCAGCACCCTCTGGCTGGTGGGTTCAGCCGCTTTGCAGACACGTTATGAACGCGCCCTCACGCTGCTAAATGTGAAGATTCAAACGCTGGGCGACACCGCCACCTGGACAGGCCTGATGGCCTTGGCCGCTCCCTTGCGTCAAATTTCCCCATGAACAACGCACTCACCCCCCTGGACACCTGGCTTCAATGCCTGGACCATTTGCCCCTGGTAGCCATCCTGCGTGGTGTGCAACCGCATGAAGTGGTTGCCATTGGTCAAGCGCTGGTGGATGCGGGCTGGCTCTTGATGGAGGTGCCACTGAATTCACCGGACCCACTGCGCAGCATTGCGTTGCTGCGTGAACACTTGCCCCAGGCGTTGATTGGTGCTGGCACCGTGTGTTCAGCACAAGAGGTGCATGATGTACAGGCTGCGTCCGGGCAATGGATTGTGTCGCCCCACTTCGACCCTGCCGTGGTCCGCGAGAGTGTGGCCTGCGGCCTGGTCAGTGTGCCTGGCGTGAGCACGCCCAGTGAAGCCTTTGCCGCGCTGGCCGCCGGTGCCCATGGCCTGAAGCTGTTCCCGGCGGAAATGATCACACCCGTGGTCCTGAAGTCCTGGCGATCGGTGTTGCCGAAGTCCCAGGTGCTGCTGCCCGTGGGTGGCGTGGGGGCCGATAATTTGGCCAGCTATCGGGCGGCAGGAGCCAGTGGTGCGGGCTTTGGCTCATCGTTGTACAAACCCGGCATGACAGCACAAACGGTGGCTGAGCGCGCTCGCCACCTGGCCCAGGTGTGGCAGTCGGCGGCATGATCTCCCACACAGCTTGCGTCGCTCGCCACGGACTAACTTCCTTCCATCTTTCCTCACGATCACCTCGGAGAACACCCCATGAGATTGCTCCACACCATGCTTCGCGTTGGCAACCTGCAGCGCTCCATCGATTTCTATACCCGCGCCCTGGGCATGCAGCTGCTGCGCACCACCGAACGGCCTGAGCAACAGTACTCACTGGCCTTTGTGGGCTATGGCAGCAATCCCGACCATGCCGAGATCGAGCTCACCTACAACTACGGCGTTGAGCAATACGAGATGGGCACCGCCTTCGGTCACATTGCCCTGGGCGTACCCGATGTGGTGGCTGCTTGTGACCGCATTCGAGCAGCGGGGGGACAAATCACTCGCGAGCCTGGTCCTGTCAAGGGTGGCACCACGTTCATCGCCTTCGCGGTCGATCCGGACGGTTACAAAATCGAGTTGATTCAACGCACCTGATTCGCTAGAGTCGGGCTTCATGCTGACGCCCACCCGATCTGTGTCACGTGATCCAGCACCTTTGCTGGACGAAGCCTTGCGCACTTGGGGCGGCCACCAGGACCTGTGGGTGTTTGCCTACGCCTCCTTGATCTGGCGACCCGAGTTTGAGGTGGCAGAACAGCACCTGGCCCGGGTCCATGGATGGCATCGTGCCCTGGCCATGTGGAGTCGAATCAACCGCGGCACCCCCGAGCGCCCTGGACTGGTGTTTGCACTGCTGCGCGGGGGCATGTGCAAAGGCATGGTTCTGCGGGTGCCGCGTGAACGGGGTGAAGCCGTCCTGCATCAACTCTGGGCCCGAGAAATGCCCTCCGGGGTGTATCAGCCACAATGGCTGCCATGTCGCTTCGAGGCCGACACTCGCTCACGCGTGCGTGCACTGGCCTTCACCCTGCCCCACGACAGTCCCAGCCATACGGGAACGTTGAGCGACGCACAGTATCAGGCCATCTTCCGTGACCGCGTGGGTGGCCGCTACGGTCACACCTTGGACTATGCACGTCAAACCCTGGAGAGCCTGCAGGCGCTGGGCATCCGGGATCGGGCCTTGGAAAAACTGCTGCTGCATGCCCGCTGAATCAAATACCTCGCTCGCCGTTCATACGCAACTCGGCCTGTGCCAACCGCTCAGGCGTGTCCACATCCCACACCGTGCCTTCGTCCACCACATCCAGCAGCATGGGAGGCCATTGACGCAACACACGGCGTGCGCCCTCGTCGCCCTGCAAGGCGCGCAAGGCCGCCTCGCAAGGCGCAGCAAACCCCACGGGATGTCCACGCTGCGACTGAAAGTGCGGTTGTACCGTGTGCTGCCCAGGCGGCAGCGACATCAACTGCTGAGCCACTCTTTGCAAGGTGTCCGCACGAATGAGCGGAAGGTCCCCGGGCAGAATCAACCAGCCTCGCGCACCCGCCGTTGCCGTCACACCGGCCGCAATGCTGTCGCCCATGCCCGGACGCGTCATGTGCGCCAAATGTTCCGGGCGAACCACATGCGAAGGCAAGCCACTGCCGGCCACGGCCTTCAACACATGGTCCAGCACGGTCAATCCTGCCAGGGGCGCCTGCAGCTTGCTGGTACGTCCACCGGCCGCACGAAAACGCTCACCTCGGCCTGCGGCCAGCACGATGATCACGGGTCTGTCATCTGTTGAGGGTAAAGGCTTCATGGCGTGGCATCTTAACGGTGCCCACCATCGCCACCCCACACCAATATCCCCCTGAGAGAGCCAGATACCGGGCATCCGCCTTCTGCGGGTTCCCAAGTTCGACTATGCTTCCAGACCTGACCTTGTTCTACCCAGAAAGTCTCTTCATGTCCCGCAAGACCTATGAACAACTGCGCAGCGCGCGCTGGTTCGCCCCTGACGACTTCCGCTCTTTCGGCCACCGTTCACGCGCCATGCAGATGGGCTACGACCACAGCGACTGGCAAGGCAAGCCGGTGATCGCCATCCTCAACACCTGGAGCGACATCAACAACTGCCACTCGCACTTTAAGGAGCGCGTGGAAGACGTCAAGCGCGGCATTCTGCAAGCCGGCGGGTTCCCGCTGGAGCTGCCCGCCATCTCGTTGGCCGAGAACTTTGTCAAACCCACCACCATGCTGTACCGCAACCTGCTGGCCATCGAGTCCGAGGAGTTGCTGCGCAGCCACCCGATCGACGGCGCGGTGCTGATGGGCGGGTGCGATAAAACCACCCCCGGCCTGTTGATGGGAGCGCTCTCCATGGGCATCCCCGCCATTTATTTGCCCGCCGGCCCCATGCTGCGCGGCAACTGGAAAGGCAAGACACTGGGCTCGGGCTCGGACGCCTTCAAGTACTGGGACGAGCGCCGCGCCGGCAACATCACGCAAACGCAATGGATGGAGGTGGAAGCCGGCATCGCACGCAGTGCCGGCACTTGCATGGTGATGGGCACCGCCGCCACCATGATGGGCATCACCGAAGCGCTGGGCCTGGCACTGCCGGGCGCTTCCAGCATTCCGGCGGTGGACGCCAACCACGCGCGCATGGGCGCGGCGTGTGGACGACGCATCGTGGACATGGTGTGGGAAGACCTGACGCCAGCGCGCATCCTGACGCGCAAGAATTTTGAAAACGCGCTGGCCGTGGCCATGGCCGAGGGCTGCTCCACCAACGCCATCATCCATCTGGTGGCGATCTCGCGCCGCGCCGGCCACCCGGTGACGCTGGACGACTTCGATGCCGCCAGCCGCCACGTGCCCGTCATCGCCAACATCCGGCCCAGTGGCGACCGCTACCTGATGGAAGACTTCTTCTACGCCGGCGGCCTGCGCGCGCTGCTGGCGCGCCTGGGGGGCCTGATCGACGGCACGGCGCTGACGGTGAACGGCCGCAGCCTGGGCGAGAACGTGGCGGGCGCCGAAGTGTTCGACGACGACGTGATCCGCCCGCTGGAGCGGCCCATCTACGCCGAGGGCGCGCTGGCCGTGTTGCGCGGCAACCTGGCGCCCGACGGCGTGATCATCAAGCC
>VEQI01000422.1 GCA_018883305.1 Limnohabitans sp.
TGGTGCAGGACAAGGTGTCGGATGCCAAAGGCGGCGATGGCCGCGATGTGCTGAAGAACATCGAGGTCTTGAATTTCTCGGACGCGTCTGAGCAATTGGTGCCCTTCGTGAACAACTGGGGCACGCAAACCAACACCAACGGCACCCGCTATGGCGACAAGCTGGTGGGCGATGCCACGGTCAACAACTGGATCGATGGCCGCGCCGGTACCGACTGGCTGGTGGGCGGCGCCGGCGTTGACACGCTGCAAGGGGGTGAAGGCAATGACACGCTGGATGGCGGCGCGGGCAGCAGCGACAGCGCCAAGTTCAATGCGCCGCTCTCACAGTTTCAAATTCAGCGGGTTGTGGATGACAGCACCGGCACGGTGACAGGGGTGGGCTCGACCGACTCGGCCCCCAGTTATTTCTATCGTGTTTCGCATTTGGTGGCCGAAAATTTTGGCGGCCAAGGCACGGACACGGTATTCAACGTGGAAAAGCTGCAATTCTCGGACGCCAATGTCAACCTGAGCCAAACCGCAGAACAAGGCGGCAGTTTCTGGATTGGCGGTGTCTCGATTCCCACAGAGTACACCTTCCGGGGCACCTTGTTTGATGACAAGGTGAGCGGTCGGTCCACTGGCACAACGGCAGCCAACGAGCAGTTTTTGATGAACAGTGGCAACGACACCGTGCTTGCGGGCAACGGTGCCGACTATGTGGATGGCGGCGCGGGAGACGATTACATTGAGCTGGGGAATGACCCCTACACCACGGCAACGACACCGCCTGCAGCCAAAGACATTGCCCGCCTGGGCCCTGGCAATGACACGGTCATTGGCGGTTACAGCACCAGCGAACTGGAAGCAGACAAGGTCACGGGCGTCCCCAGTGGCACCCGCTTCACGGTCACGGCGGGCGGTCAAACGGTGTACTACACCGACACCCAATGGGACATCGTGCGCTATGACGACGATGCCTCGCGTTACACGGTGTCGATTCACCGCAACAGCGGGGTCAAGGGCGTGCTCGGCGACAAAGTCGCGGTGTATGTGCCTGGCACCGTGTCTGACTTCGCAGCCTTTGACATTGGGGCGGAGGTGTTCCACGGCAGCTTCAAGGCGGTAGATGCACAAGGTGTGGCCACGGCCACCGATTTCTCGGAGGCTTACCAATCGGCCTCCCAAAAGTCCCCTGGCAAATTCAACTACCACGACTACGTGGTGGTCGTGAAAGACTCGCTGTCGGACGCCCTGGGCGGCGATGGCACCGATGTGCTGTTGGGCATTGACTCGATTTCTTTCGAAGGGTCCTCGCTGTACATCAACACCTCACCGGTGTCCATGGAGTTCACTGGCGACGCTGCGGTGGTTCCCGATGTGGTCACGGGCTACAAAATCACTACCAGTGCCAATGGTCTGGAGCAGACCTTGAGCGGCGCGGCCACGGCAGGCACGTACGCCACCATCGTGACCAAGACCCCCAACTACATTGACGGCACGCTGAAAGCCGAAACCCTGACGGGCACCGATGGCAACGACTCGATGCAGGGTTGGGCCGGCGACGATGTGCTGGTGGGTGGCAAGGGCGACGACTACATGGTGGGAGGGATTGGCAACGACACCCTCCGTGGCGGCGAGGACGGCACCACCGATCCGAACAACAGTGGCGCCAACACCTTTGGGTTTGGTGACAAGGCGGCTTACAAAAACAGCCTGCCCACGCGCTTTGAAATCCGCAAACTGGTGGATGACGCCACCGGCAGCCTGACGGGCACGGCCAACCAGACCTACTTCCGGGTGGTGGACACCGCCTCGCTGGTGCAATTGACCAAGGGCAGCGATGGTTTCCTGACCGAGGCCGCCCTGGCCAGCAGCAACCAGAAGCTGGGCGTGGGCTTTGGCATTGACACTCTGATTGGCGTGGAACGCATTCTGATTGGCGACACCAAGCTGGACCTGGCGGTGAGCAGCAACACTTGGCAGAGCAATGGCTTCACCCGCTCTTACTTCGGCGGCACTTTCTTTGACGATGTGCTGATCGGCACCAGCCATGCGGACGAGCTGGATGGCCGTGGTGGCAACGACACCCTGGATGGCGGCGTGGAAGCCGACGACCTGGTCGGCAACGAGTGGGACACGCAAGACATTGTGCGCTACACGGGAGACCGCGAACGCTTCGAGGTGCGTGGTGTGACGGTGCAGGTCGGTGGCAGCGGCACCAGCAAAACCTACACGGTGGTACCAGCCGGTCAGACGGCGGCGGCCAACACGACTTTGGTGAACGCCATTCAAGTCAAAGACCAGCTGTCCAGCGAAGACGGTGGAAGCGGCACCGACTTGCTGGTGAACATCGAGCGCTTGGAGTTCAATGGTTTCTTCTT
>VEQI01000423.1 GCA_018883305.1 Limnohabitans sp.
CTCAAACACACTCAACGAGTTGAGCTGATTCATGTTGCCAATCACAAAGGTCACGGCCATGGTCTCACCCAGTGCGCGTCCCAAACCCAGCATGATGCCGCCCACCACACCGGCCTTGGTGTAGGGCAGCACCACCTTGGACATCACCTCCCAGGTGGTGGAACCCAAACCGTAGGCAGACTCTTTCAGCATGGGGGGGGTGACTTCAAACACATCACGCATCACCGAGGCAATGAAGGGAATGATCATGATGGCCAGAATGATGCCGGCCGACAGAATGCCGATGCCCACGGGCGGACCGGAGACGAGCGACCCCAGGACCGGGACCGACCCGAGCAATTGCTGCAGCGGGATCTGCACGTAGGTGGACAGGATGGGGCCAAACACCAGCAGGCCCCACATGCCATACACAATTGAAGGAATGGCGGCCAGCAACTCAATGGCGGTGCCCAACGGACGCTTGAGCCAGGCCGGGGACAGTTCAGTCAGAAACAAGGCGATCCCGAAACTCACGGGGACGGCAATCAGCAAGGCAATGACCGACGTGGCCAGCGTGCCATAGATCATCACCAGACCGCCGTAATCGCCCTTCACCGGGTCCCAGACCGAACGGACCAGAAAGCCCAGACCGTACTCGTGAATGGCGGGCCAGGCGCCCACGATCAATGACAGCAAAATACCCACCAGAGCGGCCAAGGTCAGACAGGCTGCGCCCAGGGCAGCCCAGGCGAACAGCTTGTCGAGCAGATTGGCCCAGGAGCGTGAGGAAGGTTCTGGTGATGGCGTCATGGATAGAGGTGTCGACGGAAGGACCGCATGTCCTCCAGCCGGATTCGTGAGCGTGGACGACATGAGGCTACCCGTTCAGTCAGTCGGAATCAATAGGCAATTGACTTGCCCGAACCGTCCTTGATGGCTGCCCAGGACTTGTGGATGGCGTCCTTCACGGAAGCAGGCATCGGCACGTAATCCAGGTCATCAGCCGTCTTATCACCGTTTTTGTAGGCCCAGTCAAAGAACTTCAAAGCGGCGCCAGCATTGGCAGGCTTGTCCTGAACCTTGTGCATCAGGATGAAGGTGGCGCCGGTGATGGGCCAGGCATCCTTGCCGTTCTGGTTGGTGAGGATTTGATAGAAGCTCTTGCTCCAGTCTGCACCGGCTGCCGCTGCCTTGAAGGCAGAGTCATCGGGGGAAACAAATGCACCTGATGCATTCTTGAGTTGAGCAAAGTTCATTTTGTTTTGCTTGACATAGGCGTATTCGACGTAACCGATCGAGTTGGGCAAACGATTCACAAATGCAGCTACACCCTCGTTGCCTTTGCCACCCGCGCCGGTGGGCCAGTTCACGGCCGTGCCATCACCCACTTTGGCTTTCCAGTCGGCGCTGACTTTGCTCAGGTAGTTGGTGAACAGGAAAGTGGTGCCAGAGCCATCAGAGCGACGCACAGGTGCGATGGTTGCGTCAGGCAGGTTGACATTGGGGTTCAGGGCCTTGATGGCGGGATCGTTCCACTTGGTGATCTTCGCAAGAAAGATGTCGGCAATGACTTCCCCTGTCAACTTGAGTTGACCAGCGCTCACACCGGCGATGTTGATCACGGGCACCACCCCCCCAATCACGGTGGGGAATTGCAACTGGTTTTTTTGCGCCAGTTCTTCGTCCTTGAGCGGCATGTCCGACGCACCAAAGTCCACCGTCTTGGCATCAATCTGCTTGATGCCGGCACCCGAGCCCACCGACTGGTAATTGACCTTGTTGCCCGTGGCCTTGTTGTAATCGGCAGCCCACTTGCTGTAGAGGGGTGCAGGGAAGCTGGCACCGGCACCGGTGACGTCCTGGGCTTGCGTGGCGAATGCCACACCCAGGGCCAGAGCCAGAGCGGTCAAAGAGCGAAAAGTGTTGAGCATGGTGATATCCTGCTGGTTGAGTGGTTGAGGAGACTGTAGGAGCCTTATGTGACATCCATGTGACATAAATGCATCTTCTCCATTCAGGAGCTTGCACCCCGGGCTACCGCCTGTCATTCAGATGACATCATGGCGTCATATCCTCGACAACCTTTGGGCGCGCACAAGGCTCGCACTGACGTCTCGGTTTCCAATCAGATGAAAAATGACACCCTCCTGGCCGCCATCGATCTGGGCTCAAACAGTTTTCGTTTGGAAATTGGTCGACTCTCGCATGGGCAAATTCATAGAGTTGAGTACCTGAAAGAAACGGTCCGACAGGGTAATGGCCTGGACAGCGAGCGTTTGCTGAGTGATGAGGCGATGAAGCGGGGTTGGGATTGTCTGGCGCGTTTTGCAGAGCGACTGTCCGGCTTCAAGAAGCAGCAGGTCTGGGC
>VEQI01000087.1 GCA_018883305.1 Limnohabitans sp.
CCTCTACACCTACCTGCGCACCTACTACCGTGACGACACCAAGGCTACCGGTTGGAACAACCTGGCCTTCCCCAGCGTGGGCATGCCGCACGTGCTGTGGGAGCTGCAAGGCGACCGTCGCCCGGTGTTTGAAACCCGCAGCGAACATGGCCACGATGTGCACGTGTTCAAAGGCTGGCAGCAAGTCAGCCCCGGTACGCTGAGCCCGTTGAAGTATGACGAGGCGGTGGCCGACCTGGTGGCTTACCTGCAGTGGATGGGCGAGCCCGCCCAAAACGATCGCGTGCGCATTGGCGTGTGGGTGCTGATGTTCCTGGTGGTGTTCACCATCATCGCCTGGCGTCTCAACGCGGCCTTCTGGAAAGACGTCCGCTGATCGCCCTCTTGACCCTGCTGGCCTGCGGCTGAACAGGGTCCCCCTAGAGTGACCGGGGTTCCGGTCACTCTTTTTGATTTTCAGGAGCCCTCAACATGATGGTCTTGTACTCCGGGACGACCTGTCCCTTCTCTCACCGCTGCCGCTTTGTGTTGTTCGAAAAAGGCATGGATTTTGAAATCCGTGACGTCGATCTCTACAACAAGCCCGAAGACATCAACGTGATGAACCCCTACGGCCAGGTGCCCATCCTGGTCGAGCGTGACCTCATCCTGTATGAGTCCAACATCATCAACGAATACATTGACGAGCGCTTCCCGCATCCGCAGTTGATGCCCGGCGACCCGGTGGACCGCGCCCGCGTGCGTTTGTTCCTGCTCAACTTTGAAAAAGAGTTGTTCGTGCACGTGAGCACTCTGGAGCAGCGCAACGTCAAGGGTAACGAGAAGGCCATGGAAAAAGCCCGCTCGCACATCCGTGATCGCCTCACGCAACTCGCGCCCGTGTTCTTGAAGAACAAGTACATGCTGGGCGAGAACTTCTCCATGCTGGACGTGGCCATCGCACCGCTTTTGTGGCGCCTGGACCATTACGGCATTGACCTGTCCAAGAACGCTGCGCCGTTGCTGAAATATGCCGAGCGCATCTTCTCGCGTCCGGCCTACATTGAAGCGCTGACGCCGTCTGAAAAGGTGATGCGCAAATAATTGCGGCGGGGCCATGCAAAGCGCCATCGAGTCTCCCTCTACACGGCCCTACTTGGTGAGGGCCCTGTATGAGTGGTGTGTGGACCAGGGCTTCACGCCGTATGTGGCCGTACTGGCCGATGCCACGGTGCAAGTGCCACGTGAATACGTTCGGGATGGCCAGATTGTGCTCAATGTCGGTGCGGATGCCACCAGTGGCTTGCAGCTAGGCAATGAGTTCATCCAGTTCAAAGCCCGCTTTGCCGGTGTGGTGCGTGAAATCATGGTGCCCATCAACCGCGTGATGGCCATCTATGCACGTGAAAACGGGCAAGGCATGGCGTTTCCGGTGGAGGTGGGACCTGAAGACGGAGCGACGAGCATCGAGGGCAGCATCGCTTCACCCTCTCAGACGACATCACCAGACGAACCGCCACCGCCACCTGCAGGTACACGCCCCTTCCTCAAGCGTGTGAAATAGTGGGTAACGGGTAGAATTTCAATCACGCCGATTTAGCTCAGTTGGTAGAGCAACCGCCTTGTAAGCGGTAGGTCATCAGTTCGAATCCGATAATCGGCACCAACATTAAGACCTGACTTGTTCAGGTCTTTTTCTTTTTGGACGTTCCACCAGTGCATGCGTATGTCTTAGTCGCGAGCTTGTCGCACCAATGACAAACCTTTGGGTGTGCTCGCCCAAGCCAGGCTGTATGCTGGACTCCTGATACCCCCCCACTTCAGGAGACCTCCCATGCCCCAACTGCAAAATAAGATCGCCATCGTGACCGGTGCCGGTGGCGGCTTCGGTGAAGGCGTTGCCCAAGCCTATGTTCGTGAAGGCGCCCGCGTGGTCGTGGCCGATATCAACGCCGAGGCTGCACGTCGGGTGGCGTCAGCACTGGGGGAGCATGCCAGCGCCTTCACCTGCGATGTCACCCAGAAAAGCCAAGTCGAAGCCTTGGTGCAACACTGTGTGAACACTTTCGGCGCCCCCGATATCGTGGTCAACAACGCCGGCACCACGCACAAGAACCGCCCAATGCTGGAAGTGGATGAAGCCACCTTCGACAAGGTGTTTGCCGTCAACGTGAAGTCCATCTTTCACATGACACACGCCATTCTGCCGCTGATGCGGCAAAAGGGCGGTGGTGTGATCCTGAATGTGGGCTCGGTCGCCGGCATTCGCCCGCGTCCGGGGTTGAGCTGGTACAACGCTTCCAAGGGCGCGGTGAACCTGCTGTCCAAATCGATGGCGGTGGAGTTGGGCCCGGAGAACATCCGCGTCAACGCCATCTGTCCGGTGATGGGCGTGACGGGGCTGTTTGAGGACTTCATGGGCCTGCCAGACACACCGCAGAACCGGGCCAAATTCATTGCCACCATCCCGATGGGACGTTTTGCCACGCCCACCGACGTGGCGGCTGCCGCTGTTTTCCTGGCCAGTGATGCGGCTGAGTTTTTCACCGGCATCGAGTTTCCGGTGGATGGTGGACGCACCATCTAAGCCTTGCCCGCCAAAATCTTCTTGGCAATCGACATGCGGTGCACTTCCGAGGGACCGTCGTAAACACGGAAGGCCCTCAATTCGGCAAAGATCTGGGACACGGCCGTGTCCGTAGACAAGCCACGACCGCCCAGCACCTGCACGCAGCGATCCGCGACGCGGAACAAGGCCTCCGAGACAATCACTTTGGCGCGACTGGATTCCAGTGAGCCACGCTTGCCGCCATCCAGGATGGCCGCTGTGTCGCGTGTGACCAGTCGTGCCACGTGCAGGTCCAGGTGGTTGTCCGCCAGTTGGTAGCCAATGCCCTGATGTTCGCCAATGGCGTGGCCAAAGGAGGTGCGTTCACTGGCATAGGCCACGGCAATGTCGTGGGCACGTTGCGCAGCGCCTAGCCAACGCATGCAATGCGTCAGTCGTGCGGGGGCCAAGCGGACCTGGGCGTAGCGAAAGCCTTGCCCCACTTCACCCAGCACGGCCTCAGGCGGCACGCGCAGCTGATCGATGACCAATTCAGCATGGCCGCGGGTGAATGAAGAAGCCATGACATCGATCTGACGCACGATGCGAATGGCAGGATGTGGCAGCGGCACCAAGAACATGGTGGCACCCACGGTGGCACCATCCACCACGGTTTGCGCCATCAAGATCATGAAGCCGGCGTCTTCTGCGCCGGTGATCAGCCATTTTCGTCCGCTCACCACATAGGCTTCGCCATCCCAGACCGCTTGGGTGTTGAGCATGCCTGGGTCGGAACCCGCACCGGGCATGGGTTCGGTCATGCCAAAACAAGAGCGTTTGATACCTGCCGCCAGGGGGTGCAGAAACCGCTCTTTCTGTGCCTGAGTGGCCACCTGGCTGAGCAGGTGCATGTTGCCTTCGTCAGGTGCGGCGCAGTTGAGCGCAATCGGTCCCAGCACGGAGTACCCGGCCGCCTCAAAGGCCACGGCGCGACGCGAGTGATTGAGGCCCATGCCGCCCCATTCGGGCTCCATGTGCAGCGACAGCAAGCCGGCCTGCCGCGCCAACTGATTGAGTTCCAGGCGCAATTCCTCGGTGGGGCCGTGGATGGTGACGCGGGGATCTTTCTCGTAGGGAATGATCTGCTCACACACGAAGTGGCGAACTCGATCAAACAATTCCGTGTCGCTGAGGGTGGTGGTGCTGTTCATGGCTTGAAGGTGTTCATTGATTCAAGTTGAACTTATACGGGACGCCCCTTGCACTTGACCTGCGCCTAGGTTACAGCTTGTCCCATCAACGACAACGAGTACCTGGTTTTTGTCGTACCGCTGTCGCAAGCGTGTCCGGGGGGTCGTTTTCACCAATGACAAATCCGGGCATTCCCGTGATATTGGAGAAGTTTGATCATTCTCAAGGAGACCGCCACCATGACTTCATCCACTGTTCAATCCACGATTGGTCGCCGCAAATGGCTGCAGGGTGCCGGTGCCCTGGCCGGCGTGGCCAGCCTGGGCATGCCCGCCCTGTCATTTGCCCAGAACAAGCCCATTCGTGTGGGCATGCCCACCATTCTGTCGGGTCGTGTGGCCATGCTGGGGCTGGCGTCTTCCTATGCGGCCAAGATGGAGGTGGAAAAATTCAATGCCGCCGGTGGCCTGAACGGACGCAAGATCGAGCTGGTGGTGCGTGACTCCAAGGGCCAGCCTCAAGAGGCGGCCCGCATTGCGCGCGAACTCATCACCGCTGACGGTTGCGAGATGTTGTACGACGGCGAGGCTTCCTCCGGCGCGTTTGCCGTGCACGAAGTAGCGCGCGACCTGGGCGTGCTGGTGATCCACACCTGTTCGGAAACCTCTTCTCTGACTGCTGACCCCAAGCTGCGTGTGCCCACCGCGTTCCGTTGCGCACGCCAGGGCATTCACGATGCCGTGGTGGGTGGCGCCTACGCGGCCCAGGTGGCCAAGGACAAGGGCCTGCGTCGCTGGATGACCGTGTCGCCCGACTATGCCTATGGCCGTGACACCACCGCTGAATTCCTGGAGTACCTCAAGCACTTCAACAAGGACATCGAAGTGGTGGGCGAGGTGTGGCCCAAGCTGTTCCAGCCCGACTACAGCGAATCCATCACCCGCCTGGTGCAAGGCCGCCCGCAAGCCATCTACTCGTGCATCTGGGGTGGCGACCTCACCTCGTTCATTGACCAGGCCAGCATTTACGCGCTGTTCAAGGATCGCCAGTTCTTCTCGGTCAACATGGCGGACTACGCTGTGCTCACCACTGTCAAGAGTGTGCCACCCAACCTGCATTCCAGCAATCGTTACCTCAAGAACTTCCCCAACACCCCGGCCAACGGCAACTGGGCCACCGAGTATCAGGCCAAGAACAAGGAACTGCCGCTTAACTGGTCATGGCAAAACGCGGCAGGCATCCAGTTCCTCACCGCGGCCATGAAAAAAGCCAACAGCAGCGACTCCAAGAAAGTGGCCGAAGCCCTGCGTGGCCTCACCATCGATTCGCCGTTTGGTGCCAACGGCAAGATGACCATGCGCGCCGAAGACAACACCATCGTGGATTACGCCTTGGGCTGGGGTGTGCTGGACACCAAGGAACCCTACATGAGCAACCCCAGCGTGGGCAGCTGGAAGCAAATCACCGAGCTGGAGCTGGAGTGGAAAAAGCGCAAGGGCTGGGCCTGATCGTCGTGTCTTAGGAGAGCCTCTTGGATTTTCTTGCCCTGATCGAGTGTCTGACTTCGGTGTCCTGCATCGTGACGCAGACCAGCACCGGCCTGATCGTCGGTGCCTTGTTGTTTCTGGTGGCGGCCGGCCTCACCCTGATTTTCGGGGTATTGCGCGTCATCAATTTTTCACACGGCGCCTTCTACATGCTGGGGGCGTACATTGCCCTGTCGGCCTATCGCGTCACGGGCAGCTATGTCCTGGCCACGATCGCAGCGGGTCTGGGCGTGGGGCTGTTTGGTCTGGTGTTCGAGCGCTTGTTCATGCGTCGCGTCTATAACGCCGACGTGTTGATGCAACTGCTGGTCTGCTACGCGTTCATCCTGATCCTGGATGACGCGGTCAAGATCATCTGGGGACCCGAGTTCCAGTCCATGGGCATGCCAGAGGCTTTCCAGTCAGCGCCGTTCATCATTGGTGGCGGCATCGTGCCCGTGTTCTATGTCTACCTCATCGCAGCGGCAGGGCTGATTGCTTTTGTGCTTTGGTACATCCTGGCCAAAACACGGATTGGCAAGATTGTTCGCGCCGCGGCGCACAACCCCACCATGACGTCAGCGCTGGGCCTAAATACCAGCTTGATCTACGCCGGCGTGTTTGCTTTTGGCGGTTTGCTCGCCGGCATGGCCGGTGGTCTGGCCGGGCCGGTGCGGTCCATGTCGCCCGGCATGGGCTTTTCCATCCTGATTGAATCCTTCATTGTCACCGTCATTGGTGGCATGGGTTCGGTCAGCGGCGCGCTGGTGGGGGCTTTGCTGATCGGGCTGGTGCGTTCGTTTGGCTCGATCGGTTTCCCGTTGTTTGTGGAGGGCACCATGTTCCTGGCCATGGCCCTCATCCTCATCCTCAAGCCCAGCGGCTTGCTGGGCAAGGAGACACGCACATGAAGCCCAGCACGTTTCGGCAAGAGGTGCTGTGGGGCTTGGTGGTGCTGGCCGCCCTGGTGGCTTTGCCCATGGTGTTTTCCTCCCGCGTCCTGCTGGACTTTGTGATCCGGCTGGCGGCCTTTGGCATCTTTGCCACCTCGCTCAACATTCTGGTGGGTTATGGCGGCATGGTGTCCTTTGGACATGCCATGTTTTTTGGTGGCGGCGCTTATGCTTTTGCGCTCACGTTGCAGAAAACGGGGTTGGGCATTCCCGCGGCCATGGCTGTGGCGATCGTCTTCTCTGCCCTGGTGGCGTTGGTGGTGGGCGCCATCTGTGTGCGCCTGAAGGAGATTTATTTCTCCTTCCTCACGCTGGCATTCCAGATGCTGCTGCACAGCATCATCCTCACCTGGACCTCGCTCACCGGTGGCGACCAGGGGCTGACCGGTGGCATTCCCCGTCCACCCTTCCTCGGGTTGAACCTGGCAGACACCACGCACCTCTACTGGTTCTCATCGTTGGTGGCGGTGGTGTGTTTTCTGTTGATGCGCTACATCCTGCAGTCGCCCTATGGTTACACCCTGCGCATGGTGCGTGACAACGCCGACCGCGCCGAGTTCCTGGGCATCAATGTGTGGCGCGTCAAGTTGTACGCCTTCATCCTGGCGGGTTGCTTTGCGGCCGTGGGCGGTGTCTTGATGTCGCTGTTTGTCTCTGGCGCGTTCCCCGACTTCAGTTACTGGACCATGTCAGGTGAGGCCGTGTTCATGATCATGATGGGTGGGGTGAATGTGTTTGTGGGTCCGTTGGTGGGGTCGGCACTGTTGCTGACCTTCAACGATGTGATCACCCGCACCACGGAGTACCACGGCCTGGCCCTGGGTGTGGTGGTGCTGATCTTCGCCTTGGGTTTCAAGCGTGGCATCACCGATTTCATCGGGCAGGGCTGGCGCTATTTGCAACGCAGCGAGAGGTCCTCATGAGTGCATCCAGCGTGATTGTGGTGACCGGGGGCGCCAGCGGCATTGGCGCGGCTTGCGTCAAGCACTTCGTGCGCCGTGGTGACACCGTGGTGGTCATCGATCTGCCTGGCGCCTGGAAGCCTGAGCGCATGGGGGTTCCGGTGGCCGCCGTGTATGAAGGCGATGTGACGGATGACCAGCGGTTGCGCGAACTGGTGGACATCATCGAGCAGAAACACGGCGCTGTCACCGGGCTGATCAACTGCGCGGGCATCTTGCAGCATCGTTTGCCGCCCGAGCAACTCACCATGACCGAATGGGACCGCGTGATCGCGGTGGATCAGCGTGGCACCTATCTGGCCAGTGTGGTGTTTGGGGAACGCATGGCCAAGCGTGGCGCGGGCGCCATCATCAACATTGCGTCCATCACCAGCACGCGCTCCGTGCCCCTGCATGCGTATGCACCAGCCAAGGCGGCGGTACTGTCCATCACCCAATGCCTGGCGGCCGAGTGGGGGCGCTCAGGCGTGCGCGTGAATGCCATTTCTCCAGGCTACACCCTCACCGAAGCCTTGCAGGCCGCGATTGATCGGGGCGACCGCAACCCGGATGACCTGACCTCCCAAGCCGCCATGGGGCGTTTGGTCGATCCGTCTGAGATTGCAGACGCCGCAGGCTTCTTGTTGTCTGACGCCGCCCGGGCCATCACCGGGATCAATTTGCCGGTGGATGCGGGCTGGCTGGCCGGTTCTACCTGGATGACGTATGGCGGTATCCCGCCTGCACGTGCACGCACCTGACCGAGATGGGCTCTCATGCTTCGAATTGAAAATCTCCGCAAAGCCTTCGGCGGTGTGGTCGCGACCTCGGATGTCTCGATCCACTTTCCCAAGGAATCCCTGAGCGCGGTCATCGGCCCCAACGGCGCTGGCAAGACCACCTTCTTCAACCTCATTTCCGGCGCTATCCGCCCGGATGCGGGCAACATCTACCTGGATGGTGAAAACATCGTGGGGTTGTCGGGCAACGACATTGTGCGCAAAGGCATTGGGCGCGCCTTTCAGGTGGCCAAGCTGTTCAAGTCGCTCACGGTAGAAGAGTCACTGCGTGGCGCGCTCTTGTCACCGCTGGGGCGTTCTGCGCAGATGAGCGGGCGTTTCCCGTTGCCTGAAACCCGCGACCGTGCCTACGAGGTCATGGACCAGCTGGGATTGACACCCAAGGCCAACGTCATCAGCGGCAACCTGTCCCACGGCGACCAGAAACTGCTGGACATGGCGCTGGCCCTGGTGCTCAAACCCAAGGTGTTGCTGCTGGATGAACCGGTGGCCGGCATGGGCCCCGAAGAGCGCGAGCAAATGATCGAGACGGTGCATGCCCTGTGGAAAAAAGGTGGTCTGACCGTGGTGCTGATTGAACACGACATGGACATTGTTTTCCGGATTTCACAGCACATCCATGTGCTGTCCTACGGCAAGCTGTTGGCCGAGGGCAATGCCGAGCAGATTCGCAACAACCCGGCCGTGATTGAAGCCTACCTGGGCACACCGCGTGAGGTGCAACATGCATGAGGACGTGCTCAAGGTCCAGGGCCTGGATGTGTTCTACGGCACCAGCCAGGTGCTGTTCAAGATGTCGCTGAGCGTGCGCAAGGGAGAGACGCTGGCGCTGCTGGGACGCAATGGCGCGGGCAAGAGCACCACCATGAAGGCCATGGCAGGCGTCATTGCGGCGCGGCGTGGCGAAGTGTTGCTGCACGGCAAATCGGTGCTGGGGCAACCCTCGCACCGAATTGCACGTGCGGGCATCGGGTTTGTGCCCGAAGATCGGCAGATCTTTCCCGACCTGTCGGTGGAGGACAACCTGCTGATTGCCATCAAGCCCGGCGTGAATGGCGAGAACGACTGGAGCCTGGAACGCGTGTATGACATGTTGCCGCTGCTTGCGCCCTTGAAGGACCGACTGGGCGGCCAACTCTCGGGCGGTGAGCAGCAAATGCTCACCGTGGGGCGCGCGCTCATGGGCAACCCCAATGTGCTGTTGCTGGATGAACCCAGCGAAGGCCTGGCGCCCATCATGGTGCAAAAAATCGGCGACCTCATCGACACGCTGCGCAAGGTGGGCACCACCATCGTGCTGGCTGAGCAAAACCTGCACTTCTGCCTGGGTCTGGCCGACCGTGCCGTGGTGATTGACAAGGGGGCCGATGTGTTCGTGGGCACCATCCGCGAACTCAACGCCGACGAAGACATCAAGCAACGTTATCTCTCGGTGTGACGATGACCCATGCCCAACCTCCCCATTCCCTGGCCGGCACGCGGTTGCTGATCACCGGTGCCGCAGGCGGTGTGGGGTTGGCAACAGCGCGGTTGTGCGCCGGCTTGGGCGCCGAGTTGATCCTGACCGATCTGCACATCAGCCCGGCCCTTCAATCATTGGCTGACAGCTTGCCGCATGTGCGTGCCGTGCAGGCCTGTGATGTGTCGCAACGGCTGCAAGTGGAGGCCCTGGTCAACGCGCATCCGGAGATATCCGCCTTGATCGACACCGCCGGCATCTGCCCGTACGACGACGATTGGCTGGCCCCAGACTGGAACGAGACGGCCTTCATGAAGGTCATGCAGGTCAACGTGCTGGGCCCCATGAACTGGGCCCGTGCGTTGTTGCCCGGCATGTTGGAACGTGGCTATGGCCGCATGGCCTTTTGTGGCTCCGTGGCGGGCTGGATGGGGGGCTTGCGCGCAGGCGCGCATTACGCGGCGTCCAAAGGCGGTGTGCATGCGCTGGTGCGCTGGCTGGCGCAGCGAGGCACCCCGCGGAATGTGATGATCAACGGCGTGGCGCCCGGGGTGATTGACACCCCCATGACCGCCGGTCACGGTTACCAGTCAGACACCCAGCCCATGAAGCGCTTTGGTCAACCGGAAGAGATTGCCCATGTGCTGTCCTTCCTGGTGTCTCCTGGGGCGTCCTTCATGGGGGGCTGCATCGTCGATGCCAACGGTGGCATCCTGATGCGCTGACATGCTCAACGGCTTGGCACTGCTCACGTCGTGAGGCGAAACCCCTTGTAGTTTTCTTTGACCACCTGGTTGCAAATTTCGCTGTAGTGCCCAAACCCGCCCGCGTAGGGCATGAACACCTGCGGTTTGCCGGGCACGTTGGCGCCCAAATACCAGGAG
>VEQI01000424.1 GCA_018883305.1 Limnohabitans sp.
AACCGCCTCGGTGTGGCCGTTCTTGACCACCGCTCCCTGTCTCACACCCGCCCCCACCTGAACCTGGGCCACATCACGGATAAACACCGGGACGCCTGCAGCCTCCTTGAGGATGATGTTTTCAATATCCTGTTCCGTGCGGATCAAGCCCACCCCACGGATCATGTATTGCTCGGCAGAAGAGCGCAGCATGCCGCCACCGGAGTTGGCGTTGTTGCGCTCGATGGCGTCCTGGACGTCACGCAACGTCAAGCGGTAATGGCGCAGCCGATCCGGGTTGACCTGCACTTGAAACTGCTTGTCGAGTCCCCCCATCGAGTTGATTTCTGCCACGCCAGGAATGGATCGCAGCAACGGCCTCACAACCCAATCCTGCACAATCCGGCGCTCCATCAACTCTTCCTGCGACAGCTCGCGCTGCCCATCGCTGGGATGCACCAGGGTGTACTGGTACACCTCGCCCAGACCGGTGGAGACGGGTCCGAGCACTGGCACCACACCTGTGGGCATTTTGGGAGTGACCTCCAGCAATCGTTCCATGACCAGTTGGCGGGCAAAGTAGACATCCATCTTGTCCGTGAACACGAGTGTGATCAGGGACAAGCCGGCACGGTTGAGTGCGCGCATCTCACTCAGCCCTGGCAAGCCCGTCATCGCCACTTCCAGCGGCACCGTCACCAACCGCTCGACCTCCTCAGGCGAGCGCCCAGGCACCTCGGTGGCCACTTGCACCTGGACATTCGTGACATCCGGGAAGGCGTCGACGGACAGGCGCAGGGCTGCTCGAGCGCCAAACCCCAGCAACACCACGGAAACCACCAGCACCAACAGGCGCTGCGACAAAGCGGCACGGATCATTGACTTGAGCATGGTTCACACCTCTTACTGCAGCTCAGCACGTTTGCGCTCATGGTGCAGATGAAACGCGCCGTGAGTCACCACCTGATCGTTCTCGCGCAGGCCTTTGATGACGGGTCGCACATCATTCACCGCATGACCCAGTTCAACCGGGGTGATGCGGAACTGCCCTGGCGCAACCAGCACATACACATGATCCTGGTCGTTTTCCCGAATCACACTGGCTTGCGGAACCACCAGTTGGCGACGCTCCTCACCGCGTATCCGCATGCTGGCGAGCATCTGCGGTTTCATGTCACGCTTGGGGTTGTCCACCTGGGTTCGAATGGGGACGGTCCGGGTCTCGGGCGAGACGGTATCGCCCACATAGACAATCTTGCCCGTGATTTTTTTCCCATCGAGCGCCGGCACTTCGATGTCGACGCCCTGCCCGACTTGCACCGCTTTGGCGGTTTGCTCGGGCAAAGCGCCCACCACCCAGACATTGCTCAGATCGGCCACGGTGAACAGCGGGTCACCCGGTTGCGCGACTTGTCCACTGCTGACTTTGCGCTCAATGACGATACCTGCCTGCGAAGCCATCACATGTCCGACCGGTTGCAAAGTACCCTGCTCTTTCAAGCGCGCCAGCCCCTGGGCTGACAGCCCCATGAGCCGGAGTTGATCGCCCAGGGCCCGTGATTCAGCCCTCGCCACGGCAAGCTCGGACTCGCGACGCTGGAGTTCAGCGCTGCCGATCACATCCGCCTGGAACAACAGCTTGGCGCGCTCCACCGCGCGCTCGGCCAAGGATGCGCTGGAGTGGACCCGCAGGTACGCCATCTGAGTCTGCGACAGTTCAGGGCTGGCGATGGAAGCCAAGGCTTGGCCCGCCGCAATGCGATCCCCCACATCGACCATCACCTCCATCACCCGACCCGTGACGGCTGCCCCGATGCGGGTCACCATGCGGTCATTGGCCTCGATGCGACCGGGCACATTCTGAAATTCGACGATGTCGGTCATGGTGACGGCCTCGACCTGGAAGCGCTTGGCCATCTCTGGCCCGATCTGAATGAGCGCTGGATCCGGTTGCGCTTGCGGCGTCTGCGTGGAGGGCGTCGATGACTGAGGGCCGCAGGCGCTCAAGACCAACGTCAAGGCTGCGATGACCAGTCCATGGCCACTGTATGAAAAGGAAGATGCGGGTGCCGGCATGAGAAGTCCTTGCGAGTGTCTGTTCAAGAGGCGTTTGCGTATCGACCGGCCAAGTGGTCCAGTGCGATGCGAGCGGTGTGGAGTTGATACCGGGCCTGCAACAGATCGGATCGCACCCCTCGGAGCACACGCTGAGCATCCAGCACATCCAAAATGCCTCGCTCTCCAAACCGGTAGGCCGCCTGTGCCACTCGCAATGCCGCTTCGGCTTCCCTCACGACACCTTGCCCCAATGCCTCCACCCGCAGTCGAGCCATTTCAAGAGATCGCCACGCCAGCAC
>VEQI01000088.1 GCA_018883305.1 Limnohabitans sp.
CGAATCATTCATGCCCGCCAGTGGTGGTGATACCCCTTGTCTGAAGACGGGCAGGGGGCACCTCCGATATAGTCTTGGTATGAATTTGGATTCGAACACGCTGATTTTCTCGATCAGTATTTTGTCGCTGTTGATGGCGCTGATCTCTTGGACATTTCCCTCCACCATCACGGACCGTGACTTTGGCCTGAAGCATTGGGCGGTCGGCATTTGTTTTGTCGGCATTAGCCTGACGCTCACCTTTTTGCGGTCACAGCTGAATTATTTTTTCGGCGTGGTCCTCTCCAGTGGCTTCTTGCTCGCGGGCGGAACGCTTGGCTTGCTGGCACCCAGCATCTTTTTCAAAGTGCCCTTCGCTTACAAGCGCGTGGTCCTCGCCTGGTGGCTGGGCTTGGGGGGATTGTTTGTCTATTTGGTCTTGGGGTACTCCATCGCATTTGCCATGGTCGGGGTGTGCTTTGGCATGTCCATCCTGTTGCTGTCGTCAGGGAAGTTGGTGTTGAAACTGGCCAGGAGACCGTTGGCCATGCCAGCCAGGATTTTTGCCTGGAGCATGGGTCTGATGGGGGTGGCTTACTGGGTGCGAGCCGCGCTGGTGGCGTGGAACCCCAACGTGGGGGTGGCGCCTGTTTCGTTGGCGGGTGGGCACCAGTCCATGCTGATCTGGGGAGCACTTTTTGTGGTGTCGTCCACGATCAGTTTTTATTCCATGGTCCACGACGAGCAAAAACACGAAATTGCCGAACGAGCCAAACGGGATCCTTTGACTGGCTTGTTCAACCGCCGTGCGTTTTTTGAGCTGGCAGACCAAGTGGAACAGACCCAAGGAAAATTTTCGATTTTGATGATCGATATCGATCATTTCAAATCCATTAATGACACCTATGGTCACTTGGGCGGTGATGTCGTCCTCAGCCATGCGGGGCGGCTCATCTTGAATTTTTTCCGCATCGATGACATCGCATGCCGCTTCGGTGGTGAAGAATTCTGCGTCTTGATTCGTGACTGCAATGCACAGGCCGCCATGGAGCGCGCAGCGTCGCTGGTGCAAGAGTTCAATCAACACACGATCCGTTTGCCCGATGGACGCACGCTGAAAATATCGATTTCTGCAGGGGTCTGTGAACGGGTTCTGAGCAGCCCGCTACTCAAAACCATACAGCACGCAGACATGGCGCTGTACCAGGCCAAGAACCAGGGACGTAACCAGGCGCAACTGGCCCACGGCCATCGATAGCATTCGCTGATCAGTACAATCTGCGCCAGTGATAGGGCTCGAGAGTGCTGTTTGAGCCTTGATATACAAGGAATTTTTCATGTCGCTCAAATGCGGAATCGTGGGCTTGCCCAACGTTGGCAAGTCCACTCTCTTCAACGCCCTGACCAAAGCCGGCATCGCCGCAGAAAACTACCCCTTTTGCACCATCGAGCCCAATGTGGGCGTGGTGGAAGTGCCCGACCCGCGTCTGCAGCAACTGGCGCAGATCATCACGCCGGAGCGCATCGTGCCGGCCATTGTGGAGTTTGTGGACATCGCTGGCCTGGTGGCTGGGGCCAGCCAGGGCGAAGGCCTGGGCAACCAGTTCCTGGCCCACATCCGTGAAACAGACGCCATCGTCAACGTGGTGCGCTGCTTTGAGGACGAGAACGTCATTCACGTGGCGGGCAAGGTGGACCCCATCTCCGACATCGAAGTGATTCAAACCGAACTGTGTCTGGCTGACCTGGGCACGGTGGAAAAAAGCCTGCAGCGCTACACCAAGGCGGCCAAATCAGGCAACGACAAAGAAGCCACCAAGCTGGTGCAGCTATTGACCAAATGCCAGGCGGCGCTCAATGAAGGCAAGCCTGTGCGCACGCTGGAGTTCTCCCAGGAAGAGCAAGCCTTGCTCAAACCGTTGTGCCTTATCACTGCCAAGCGCGCCATGTTTGTGGGCAACGTGAGTGAAGACGGATTTGAGAACAACCCCTTCCTGGCACGCTTGCAAGACTATGCGGCCACGCAGAACGCTCCCGTGGTGGCCATCTGCGCCAAGATGGAAGCCGACATGGCCGACATGAGCGATGAAGATCGCGCCCTGTTTCTTTCGGAGATGGGCCAGGATGAACCCGGCCTCAACCGTTTGATTCGTGCCGCCTTCAAGCTGTTGGGTCTGCAGACCTACTTCACCGCCGGTGTGAAAGAGGTCCGCGCCTGGACCATCCACATTGGTGACACCGCTCCGCAAGCGGCAGGCGTCATTCACGGTGACTTTGAGCGTGGCTTCATTCGCGCACAAACCATCGCCTTTGAAGACTTCATTGCCCACCAAGGGGAGCAGGGCGCCAAGGACGCAGGCAAGATGCGCTCGGAAGGCAAGGAGTATGTGGTGAAGGATGGGGATGTGATGAACTTTTTGTTCAACGTCTGATCCTCACCCGCACGACCCCACATGCCCGCACTGGGTGCAGTAGTCGCAACCATCCTTGCGAATAACAGCGCGAGCGCCGCACTCCGGACATTTTTTGCCAGCCATCACGGGTAAGTCGGATGATTCAGATGACACTTCGTTGGGCGTCGCTGTTATGGCAGATGTGCCTGTGATTGCTCGCTGCGCACGTTGCGCCAGAATGTTTTGAATGGCATAAGCCATCGCGGCCACTTCGGAGTCGTGCCACAGCGGGATGGTGGCGCCATCTTCACGAACGCGGGTGCCCAATCGCACCGGGCCACGGTCCCAGGCCACTTTGCGCATGTCTTGCAAGGCACGCTCCAGAAAACCGCCACGGGCGGCCAGTGACAGCAAGCGCATGCTGGAAGTGATCCATTGCTGCGATTCACCGTTTTGTCCCACCGGCATGAAGAACTCGATGGCGCGGTCCTGCGTGGCTTCACCATTGCCGCTGGGCATGGGCAGAAAAGACACGATCAGGTAGAGCGTTTTCTGACCCTCGTGGGTCCAGTATTCGATCTTCTCCGCCACGGCATCCAGGGCACCTTTGGGGCGACTTTCAATCACGGTGCGCATCGGGTCGATGACGGGCGCGGAGGCCGGGGCTTCACTTGACGCGGGGGCTGGTGTGACCTCCAACACTGAGCCCAATATGGCATTGGGTCGATAGGTGGCCAGGCCTTTCAACCGCGCGCGCCAGGCCTGCATGTACAGGTCCTTGAAGTCCTCATACGGATAGTTGGCAGGCACGTTCACGGTTTTGGAAATGGCGGTGTCGATGAAGGGTTGCACGGCCTGCATCATGGCGATGTGGTCGTGGGCACTCATGGACAGCGCGGTCACAAAGGCCTCGGGCAAATGGTCTGTGTTGCCGCCCAATGCCTTGTAGACGCGCCAGGCGTGGTCTTGTACTTCGTAGCTCTGGGTGGTGCCATCGGCTTGCCGTTTTTTGCGGGTGTAGGTCCAGGAGAACGCGGGCTCGATGCCGTTGGACGCATTGTCGGCAAACGCCAGGCTCACGGTGCCTGTGGGCGCCACGGACAGCAGGTGGCTGTTGCGGATGCCGTATTGACGAATGGCCTGCTTGAGCGGTTCAGGCAGTCGGCTGGCAAACGTGCCGTTTTCCAGATACGTGCCGGCATCGAACAGCGGAAAGGCGCCGCGCGCTTGAGCCAGTTCGATAGACGCTGTATACGTGGCGTTACGCAGTCGTTCGGCGATTTGAGCCGCCATGGCGCGACCTTCGCTGCTGTTGTAGCGCAGGCCCAGCATCACCAGGGCATCGCCCAGGCCAGTGAAGCCCACGCCGATGCGGCGCTTGGCCTGGGCTTCCTGATGCTGTTGCGGCAAAGGCCAGAACGTGAGATCCAGGACATTGTCCAGCGCGCGCACCTGCACGGCTGCACTGCGTTCAAAGGCATCAAAGTCGAAGTGCGCGGGTCCGCCCGCGTGGAAGGGGTTGCGGACAAACGCGGTGAGGATCAACGGCCCAAGATTGCAACAGCCATAAGGTGGCAGCGGTTGCTCACCGCAGGGGTTGGTGGCGCTGATGGTTTCCAGCGCACGCAGATTGTTGTCTTGCTCGATCCGATCCAGAAACAAAATGCCCGGCTCGGCAAAGTCGTAGGCCGAGCGCATGATGGTGTCCCACAGTTCACGCGCGGGCAGGGTTTGGTACACCCATTGCCCGTCTTCGCGCTGATGCGCGCCCTGTGCCATGTGTTCCACGCCGGGTTGGGCACGGTGCACCAGTTGCCAGAGGTGATCTTGCGCCACGGCTTGCAAGAAAGCGTCGGGGACCGCCACCGACACATTGAAATTGTTCCAACGTCCAGGCGTGCGTTTGGCGGTGATGAACTCCACCACGTCCGGGTGGTCAATGCGCAGCACGCCCATTTGGGCACCTCGGCGTGCGCCGGCGCTCTCAACGGTGGCGCATGATTGGTCAAACACGTTGATATAGCTGCATGGTCCCGAGGCTACGGAGGCAGTGGCGCGCACACGGGCACCTTTGGGCCGGATGCGCGAAAAGTCATAGCCCACGCCACCGCCACGACGCATGGTTTCCGCAGCTTCACGCAGGGCTTCGTAAATGCCGGGGTAGCCTTCGTCATCAAACCCTTGAATGCAATCCCCCACAGGCTGCACAAAGCAATTGATGAGCGTGGCCTGAATATCGGTGCCCGCCGCGCTCATGATGCGACCCGCACCGATGGCGCCTGCATACAGGTTATCCAGAAAGCGGGCCTCCATCTCGGCGCGCACGGCAAGGGGCTCCACGCTGGCCAGGGCGCGCGCCACGCGGGCAAACAGGTCTTGAACGCCGTGCTCGCCTGGCTTGAGGTATTTCTCTTGCAGGACATCGTCGCTGATGGGTTGGGCGGGCAGGGCGTCAATCACAGACGTGAGGGAAGGGTGTTCAGTGGATGCGTTCATGACAAAAAAAAGGACGCCCCGGGAGGCGTCCAACAGCTAGCTGCTACACGATGAAAAGGGGTTAAGACTTCAGGATGGCCTCGATGGCGGTTTTGAGGTCCGCATCGTTGATCTTGTCGGGGCCATTGGGAGACATCGGGATGGGGCCAAACACCCCCGCGCCACCCTTGCGAACTTTCTCCGCCAGCTTGACGGATGCGTCGGCCTGACCTTTGTATTTGGCGGCGATGTCCTTGAACGCCGGACCGACCAGCTTTTTGTCTTTGGCATGGCAGGCCATGCAACCGGACTTGTTCAAGATCGCGTCTGCGTCGGCATGGGCTGTCATGGCCGTGAAGGACATGAGCAGAACGGCGAGCAACTTGTTCATGGAGAAACTCCTTTCTTAATACACGTCGTGCTGGGTGTTGTACACGTTGAAGTGACCCGTGGGGGTGATCAAGCGCGGGTCCTTGATCACGGCCTTGAGCTTCAAGGTTTTGTCATCCACCACCACCAGGGCACTTTCCTTGTTCTTGGCCGACCAGACCGCAAACCAGACTTCGTCACCCGCCTTGTTGTACTCCGGCTGCACCACACGCTTGGCGCCGTCGTCCTTCAGGCCAGCCCACTCAGCGATGGGTAGCACGGTGTAGCCCTTGCTCAGGTTCTTGATGTCAAACACGGCCACTGATTGCGACACTTTGGCGTCGGGATTCAGCGGTGTGTCCGAATACAAGTGCTGTGACTTCGGGTGCGTCTTGATAAAGAGTGCGCCGCCGCCCTGGCCCTTTAACACTTCCACCTGCTTGAACGCATGCTGTTTGTTCTTGACAGGATCCGTGCCGATCAGGGAGATGCTTTCATCACCCAGGTGGCCAGTGGCCCAGACCGGACCGTACTTGGGGTGCACAAAGTTGGCACCACGACCAGGGTGAGGAATCTTGCCTACATCCACCAGTTGCGTCAGTTTGCCTTCCTTCAGGTCCACGGCTGCAATTTTGTTGCTGTTGTTGGCCGCCACCATGAAGTAGCGCTTGGAGGCGTCCAGGCCGCCGTCATGCAGGAAGCGCGCTGTGCCGATTTCGGTGACTTTGAGCGCATCGATGTTGGAGTAGTCCACCAGCAAGGTCTTGCCGGTTTCTTTGACGTTCACCACGAACTCGGGCTTGAAGTGAGAGGCCACGATGGACGCCACCCGAGGCTCGGGGTGGTATTCCTGCTTGTCCACAGTCATGCCGCGTGTGCCCATGATCTTCAAGGGTTCCAGCGTATCGCCTTTCATGATCACGTATTGAGGTGGCCAGTAGGCGCCGGCAATAGCGTACTTGTCTTCATAGCCCTTGTATTTGCTGGTGTCCACCGAGCGCGCTTCCAGGCCAATGCGAAGCTCTGCCACGTTGTCGGGCTTCTCCATCCACATGTCGATCATGTTGATCTTGCCGTCGCGACCAATCACAAACAGATAACGGCCAGAGGCGGACATGCGGGAGATGTGCACCGCATAACCGGTCTTGACAATGTTGATGATCTGCTTGCTGTCGCCATCGATCAACGCCACTTCGCCGGTGTCTCGCAAGGTGGTGGAGAAGATGTTGTCGATGTTGTAGCTATTCATCTTCTTGGTGGGGCGCTGGGCTGGCGGAATCAGCACCTTCCAGGTTTTCTTCATGTCTTCCATGCCCCACTCGGGGGGCTGGGGAGGATCATGCTGGATATAGCGGGCCATCAGGTCTACTTCCTTCTCGCTCATCTCGCCGGAGGTTTGCCAATTGGGCATGCCAGCGGGTGATCCATAGGCAATGAAAATTTTCAAATAATCGGTGCCCTTGCCCACCGTGAGGTCAGGGGTCAGCGGCTTGCCAGTGGCACCCTTGCGCAGCACGCCGTGACAGCCGGCACAACGCTCGAAATAAATCTTGCGCGCCTGTTCAAACTCGGCTTGTGTCATGGGCGGTGCCTTGGGGTTGAGGCTTTGCACCATGGGCTCAGACGCCAGGGTGGAGGCGCCTGCTTGGTAATTCATTTCCGGCTGCGTCACCGTCTTCTTGTCTTGAGCGATGCCTGTGGCAACCAGGCTGGCCAGTGCCACCAGGGTCACGGCGCTTCTAAACATTTTCATGAGAGCTCCTTTTGCGTTTTAAACATTCACATGATGTGATACTTATGGAGATCAAATGATGATCTTCATCAAACTTGAATCATTTGTGAGGTGGATTGCTTCACTTCATTCGCAATGACGGGATTGGGTATCCATGGATTTCCTCCAAACGTGGATGAAGTTGCTCGCGTAACTTCACCACCTCACCAATCACAATCAACGTGGGTGACTTCAGATGATGCGCCTGTGCCATGCTCGGCAATTCCCCCAGCGTCCCCGTGATGCAACGCTCGTCCGGCGCCGTGGCCTTTTCGATCAAGGCAGCAGGTGTGGAAGCAGGCAGGCCATGCGCCACCAATTGGGCACTGATCACCGGTAATGTGCCCAGCCCCATGTAGATCACCACGGTTTGTTGCGGACGGGACAGGACGTCCCAATCCAGATCCACCGAGCGATCTTGTTTCAGGTGTCCGGTGGCAAAGATCAGGACCCGCGCATGGTCGCGGTGTGTCAGAGGAATGCCATGGTTGGCAGCCGCCCCTTGCGCAGCGGTCAAGCCCGGGATCACGGTGAACGGGATACCCGCCTCTGCCAGCGCTTGGGCTTCCTCGCCGCCGCGCCCAAAGATGTAGCCATCGCCCCCTTTGAGACGCAGCACGGATCGACCCGCTTGCGCCAACTGCACCAAGAGTTGGCATATCTCCTCTTGCGGCAGTGCGTGGCGAGAGGCTTGTTTGCCCACATAGATTTTTTCAGCCTGTGCAGCGCATAGTTCAAGCACGCCCGGACTGACCAGGTTGTCATACAGCACGGTCTGTGCGTTGGCCAGCGCCTTCACCGCCTTGACGGTGAGAAGCTCGGGGTCGCCGGGGCCGGCGCCCACCAAGGTGACATGCGCCGGGACCGGTCCAAGAAGATGGGGTGAGGTGACATCAAGCATGGCAGTTTATTGAGTTGGATCAATTTTTATGACCACCATCCTAATATTCAACTCAATAGAATCAAATCGTGATTGAAGACTCACTTGAGTTGCATCAACAAAAAACAGATCAACTGGACACATTTGCATGAACACCGAAGCCTTGCACCGTCAACATTCACGACCGGGCGTCGTTGTGACTGCCGTTGTGTTGGGTTGGCCCATCATGTCATCACCGGTGGTTGCACAAACAAGCGACGCTCCCTCCTCTGTGCGTGCGCAAACATTGGTGCGCATGGTGCGTCAGGACTGTGGTTCTTGCCATGGCATGCTGCTGACAGGTGGCCTGGGGCCGGCCATCACCGCGCAGGCGCTGCGGGACGTCCCCCTGGAATCCGTGGCTGCCACCATCTACCACGGTCGTCCCGGAACACCCATGCCGCCTTGGAAGGCCATGATCAACGAAGCGGAAGCCCGTTGGATGGCCGAGCGCTTGTTGGCAGGTTTCCCCACGGAGAGCGCACGATGAGCACCGGCATACATCACCCACTGTCACGTCGGGCAGCCTTGATGACACTGGGGGCCCTGTCGGGCCTGCTGGCGGGCTGTGCCACACCCGGCATAGAGGCACTACCTTGGCAAGGCAGTGCCGATCTGGGCGTCATCATTGAGCGAGCCAGCGGCCGTGTGGCCATTGTGAATACCACTCGCATGCTGGTGATGGGGCAGGTGGATGGCCTGGGGGATTTGTCACATGCCTCCGTGGTGTTCTCACGGGATGGACGCTACGCCTACGTGTTTGGCCGAGATGGCGCCATGTCCAAAGTGGACATTCTGCAGCGATGTTTGGTGGGCCGAGTACAGCAAGCGGGCAATTCCATTGGCGGGGCCATCAGCGCCGATGGCCGTTATGTGGCCGCGCAAAATTACACCCCAGGTGGTGTGAAGGTGTTCGATGCGGACACCCTGGCACTGGTGGCCGATATTCCGGCAGATGATGGCAACGGTCACTTGTCACGTGTGGTGGGCTTGGTGGATTTGCCGGGCCAACGTTTTGCATGCAGCCTGTTCGATGCGGGGCAAATCTGGGTGATCGATGTGTCACGCCCTTCTCAGGTGCAGGTGCAGAAATTCACGCAGATCGGACGCCAACCCTACGACGCTTTGGTCACGCCCAACGGACGGCACTACATCGCCGGTCTTTTTGGTGAAGACGGCTTGGCCATGGTGGACCTGTGGGAAACACCGCCGCGCGTGCGTCGCATCCTGGACGGTTATGGGCGTGGTCAACAACCCTTGCCGGTGTACAAGATGCCGCATCTGCGCGGGTGGGCCGTGGCGGGGCGCCGCGCTTATTTGCCGTCCATTGGCCACCATGAGGTGATGGTGGTGGACACGGACACCTGGCAGGAGGTGGGGCGCATCCCGGTGGCTGGGCAACCGGTGTTTGTGATCGCGCGTCCCGATGGACGTCAGGTGTGGGTCAATTTTGCCGTACCTGATTATGACCGCGTGCAGGTGATCGATACCCAGTCACAACGCATCGTGACAACGCTGATGCCTGGCAAGGCCGTCTTGCACATGGAATTCACCCCACGGGGTGAGTCAGTGTGGATCAGTTCACGGGACGACAACCGGGTCACGGTGGTGGACACCGAGTCACTCCAAGAAGTGACGCGGATGACACTGGAGTCGCCCAGCGGCATTTTTTTCACGTCGCGTGTGGCGCGCATGGGCTTTTGACGATGAGCCACTTCACGCAGCCCACAGTGGAACAAGATCCGGTGATGCGGGTGCTTAACCCCTGGCAGCATCTTTTTCCGTTGGTGCCTGAACCGTATGCCGAATTGGCTCAAGCCTTGGATGAGCCAGTGCCCAAGGTCTTGGCGTTGCTGGCGCAGGCGCAGCGCACAGGTGCGCTGAGTCGCATTGGCGGTGTGTTTGCACCTGAGGCGGGCGGGGCTGCGCTGCTGGCGGCCATGCGTGTGCCTTCACATCGATTGGAGGCGGTGGCTGCGCAAGTGTCTTCGCATCCGGGGGTGAACCACAACTATGAGCGCGAGGGCGACTACAACTTGTGGTTCGTGATGACGGCGCGCTGCCGGGACAGCCTGGAGCAGGCCTTGCAATGGGTGGAACGGCACACGGGGCTGAGTGTGATGAGACTGCGCATGCTCAAGTCGTATCGGATTGACCTGGGGTTTGACATGACGCGTTCGCTGGTCCTGCGCTCGGCCAGAGCAGCCAAGGCAGCGGCGGCCCCCGTTGCTCAGACCGATCAACCTTTGGCTGCATTGCTCGAAGAGGGGCTGCCCTTGAT